>DASXUT010000075.1 GCA_036504675.1 Bacillota bacterium
CGGGCCTTCGTCGACGGCCGCGAGGTGAGGCCGTCGGGTCAGTCCATCGCCGTCGGGGTCGTTTTCGAAGAGGTAATCATTGGCGCGGCCTGAGAACGTCCGAGGATTGGCGCCCGGCAATGAAGACGGGGAGAGCCGCCGGCTCTCCCCGTTGGGTTCTCAACCGCCCGCTGTTCCCGGGCCGCGGACTCACTTCGATCGCCCGGCCAGCCTTCGCTTGAGGTCCTCCCAAGCGAGAAGGGCTCGCCTGGCCGTCTCCTCGCCGAGTCCTCCGGTCGGGCCATAACGTTCGATCACGTAGGCTCCCGTCAAAGAGGTTAGGTCGGCCACAGCCGCCGACGCTTCTTCGTCCCCCGAGATGCCCCCGGGTTCCGCCCCCCGGCCGAACAATCCCCGGGCCAGCCGGCCGAATTCAGCCGGCGTGGCCGACGAGGGGCGCGGTACCCCCAACGCCGCCAGGCGGACGAGGAAGGCCCGATAGGCCGTCCGGACGGGGGATAGGCCCACGACCCGCCCGAATCGTCCGATCCGCGGCCCGCCTCGGCGCTTTCCCCGAGGCGCCTCCGGGGTCAGGTCCTCGACCCGGTCGCCCAGGGACCGCACCCGGTTGGCCGAAGCCGAGCGGGCGTACCGGTAGATCAGCCAGACCGCCAGCCCAATGACGACGGCCGCCCCGAGGGGTTTCAGCCAGGGCCAGGAACCGGCTCTGACCTCGACCGCCTTGAGCCAATCGGACGCCTGGCCTTGGGCCCAGCCCAGCTCCAGATCACCGCCGTTCTGCCGTCCGGGGGGCACCGCCCGCCGCCGCAACCAGACGACCACCGGCTCGATGGCCAACGCCAGGACGGTCAGCACCGCCACCAGGATCCGGGCGAAGATGCTCCAGACCCAGGACAGGATGACCCGCAGGCCATCGGCCAGGACGCCCAACCCGAGGGCCGCCGGTCCGCGCCAGACGGCCCAGGTCAGGACCAGCAGGGCCGGCAGGCCGATGGCGGCGGCGACGGTCACCACGGCCACCCGCCGTTGCCATGGCCGGTAGGGCAGGGCGTAACTGCGGACCCCGACCTCCAGGGTCGACCCGGAGATGACCGCCGTGGCCGTCAGCCAGCTGGCCACGGCCAGGAAAAGGCCGATGAGAAGGGAGTCGAGCGGCAGGCCGGCCCGCCCGAAGATGACGGCCATGGAGGCGAAGCCGAGGGCGACAAGGACAGTCGCCCGCCGCAGTTCGTGGGCGGACTGGCCGTAGCCGGCGGCGACCATCCCGCGCCAGGCGGCCAGGAGGCAGGCCAGGCCCAGGAGCGGCCCGGACAGGGTCAGGGCGGCAACGGCCAGAACGACGGCCGCGCCGACCAGCCAAGCCGCCATCCGGTCGTCGTCCCGCCGGGCTCGCGGTCCGGTCCGCGGGCCGGTCCGCGGTTCGGTCTCCGACCCGGCGCTCAACCCCCCCGTCAGCCCGGCCAACGCCACGCAGGAGAAGGCCACCGTCCAGGCCGGCCCGGTCGGCCATCCCCCGAGAGCCTGACCCAGTGAAGGTATCCACGCCGGCGCCGCCCCCCACAGGCCCGCCCAGAGGGCGGCTTCAGGCCCGGCCGCCAACACCGCTCTGAGCCATGATCGGCTCAACCGCACCGCCCTCCTTCTGTTCGATCTGGATCCAGGTGGCGCGGAAGCCGCGGGCTCTGGCGTGGTCGAGGGCCCTTCCCAAGCCGGGGGCGTCGCTCCAGCCGACGAACCACAGGTGATGATCGGCCGCCGAGGCCGGCAGTTCCCGCCGGATCAAGTCGTCCAGGGCCGTCGATGGGAAGACGTCCAGCCGGGCCAGCCCTTCCAAGATCAGGGCCGCCTGGGCCGGGGCCGACGAGGGGGCGACTCGCAGAGCCGGACCCCAGTCCCGCGCGTAGGCGTTGGCCAGCACCCCGACCTGCTGGCCGGCCCGCAGCAGTTCGAGGGCCAGTGAGGCGGCCATGGAGATGACCGTTTCGGCGATGTCTCGGTCCGTCCCCAGGTAGGGATGGGCGGCCGTGCTGATATCCACGACGACCCAGGCCCGGTCGGATGGCAGCGGGTGGAGGATCCGCGTGTGCAGCCGCCCCGTCCGGGCCGTCGCCTTCCAATCCAGGTACTTCAGGGGATCACCGGGCACGTATTCCCGCAGACCAAAGAAGTCATAGGGGTCGGCCAGCCCGACCCGCGGCCGCGCCCGTCGGCCCGAGGGCAGGGCCCGGGCCGTGGCCGGCCAGCGGGTGACCGGAATGAGTTGCGGGTAGACGATCAGCGCCTCAGTGCCGCCCGCCGGGCCTTCAACGGTCATCTCTGTCTGCGCCAGGCCCAGGGGATCGCCGCAGACCACCAGGGCCGGCCCGAAGCGATAGACGCCGCGACCGCCGGCCACGGCCGCCGCCGTCCGGCGGACCCGCTGCCACCAACGGAGGGCGAAGAGGTTGCTCACCCGGACCCGCCCGGCCTGATGATGCGAGGTGACCGGCACCCCCTGCAGCTCGAGGCCGGCGGGGAAGTCATCCTCCACGACCAGCCGCGGCAGGGGCAGGCGCTTGCGGTTTTCGACGATGAACTCGACCTCGAATCGCTCGCCCGGGAAGACTCGGGTGGTCGACAAGCGGCGGTGATAGGCCAAGCCCCCCAGGCCGTGGCGCACCCAGACCTCGGAGGCCCCGGCGATGGTCAGGAAAAGCAGGGCGGCCGCGACGACCACCGGGTTCCGCAAGAGCAGACCGAGGATGAAGGCGCCGAGGCCGGGCCACCAGGCGCCAGACGCGTTGGCGCCGGACGGCCTCACGCCGGACCGATCTCCTCGACCGGCACGGGCGTGCCCTCGAGGACTCCGTTCAGAAGCTCGGCCGCCTGTCGGCCGCGGAGCCTGGCTTCGGGGGTCAGGATCAGCCGGTGTTCCATGACCGGCAGCCAAAGGGCCTTCAGGTCATCGGGAAGGACGAAGGACCGGCCGTCGAGGAGGGCCCGGGCCTGAGCCGCCCGGCAGAGCCCGGCGACCGCCCGCGGGCTGGCCCCCAGGGACGCCTCCGGCAGGCGGCGGGTGACCCCGGCCAGGGCCACGGCGTAATCCAGAATGGCCTCGTGGATGAACACCCGCCCGGCCTCGGCCTGCAGGTCGGCCACCTCGGACCGGCCGATGACCGCGGACAAGGCGGCCCAGGGGTCGCCGCTCCCGAAGCGGGTGATGATCAACTTCTCCGCCTCCGGTTCCGGGTATCCCAGGTGGACCGTCACCAGGAACCGGTCCAGCTGGGCTTCGGGGAGGGGGAAGGTGCCCTCGGTCTCGACCGGGTTCTGGGTGGCCAGGACGAAGAAGGGATGCGGCAACCGATGGGTCCGGCCATCCACCGTGACCTGGCCCTCTTGCATCGCCTCGAGCAGGCTGGACTGGGTCCGCGGGGTGGCCCGGTTGATCTCGTCGGCCAGGACCACGTTGGCAACGATGGGTCCGGGTCGGTACTCGAACTCCTGTGACTTCTGATTGTAGTAGCTGACCCCGAAGACGTCCGAGGGGAGGAGGTCGGGGGTGAACTGGATCCGTCGAAACTCGGCGTCGATCGAGCGGGCGAGGGCTTTCGCCAGAGTCGTCTTGCCGACGCCCGGCACGTCGTCGATAAGGGCGTGGCCGCCGGCGACCAGAGCAATGAGGATGAGGTCGACGACCTCCCGCCGTCCGACGAAGACCGAGTCGATGCTCCTCCTCAGCTGAATGAAGGCTTCCCGGGTCTCCACGGGCTTCACCTGCCTGCGCGTTTTGGGGGGCCGAGGGCCCCGCCGTCTATTTCCCCACGCGGCGCGGGCTTCCTTCAGCCCCCCGTCAATTGCGGGCCCGTCAGCCCTTGGGATTCGGTGTCTTGATCACCAGGACCTGGAACTCGCGGCCGGCGTCGGCGGCCAGCCCGTGAGGGATGCCCCGCGGGCTGACGACGAGGTCGGTCTCGCCGACCCTGGCGCTCTCCTCGCCGATGGTCACCGTACCCTCCCCCCTGACCACGTAGAAGAGGACATCGACCGGCGTGACGTGGGCGGCCACCGCCTCCCCGGCCTTCATGATCAAGCTCATCACGTTGACCGCCGGGAGGTCGACGAGCTTGCGGCCGGTGACCCCGCGCGGGGTGACCATCTCGTCAACAGCCTCCATCTTGATGACCTGAATCCCTGCACCCTCCCTTTCCTCGACCTGGTCGATGCCCGCCGGTTCCGGGGTGAAGCAGCAGTACCCGATGTCGTCGGCCCGTCTCTTCAGCTCGGGCCAGGCGTCGGCCGGGATGACCTGCCGGGCCGCCGGGTAGAGGATGGTGTTCTCCTTGAAGATGTGATCCCGGAGGTGGAAGACCAGGTGCGAGGCCAGCTTGGCCAGCCCCTCCTGGAAGGCCGCGAAGTTCGTCTGACCGGCCCCGGCGACCAGGGCGGCCAGGAGGCGCTTGTGGGCCCGCAGGTCCTCGTGCTCCATCCGCATGATTCGCGGCGGCCCGGCCATCCCGCGCTTCTCGAGCTCAGGGAAGAGGACGTCCTCCTCACGGGCGTGGTGTCTCTCGGCGGCCAGGAGTTCCTCGGCGATCTCCTTCAGTTCGGTGTACTCCGGCTTGGCCGGGTCGTAGGTCACTTGCCGCTGCAGGCCGGCGTTCAGGCGCTCGAGGGCGTCCAGGAACCCAAGGATCTCGTCGTGTTCGCGGTACAGGGTGTCCAGGGGGTGTCCGGGCGGCAGCCCCTCGCGAACCTCCTTGAGCTGGTCATGCATCACCTCGAGGTGCAGGGCGCAGACCCCTCTGAGGGCTTGGGGGTCCATCCCCTCCTCGATCAGCCTCTGTTCGGCCAGGGAGACCTCGACCGCATCGGCTTCGGCCAGGAGAGCCCTGGCCTCTTTCCTCGCTCCATTCCGCGGTCCCTCGCGGTTCAACCGGCGGAGGGCCTCGACCAGCCGTTCGGTTTTGTCCATCGCT
>DASXUT010000076.1 GCA_036504675.1 Bacillota bacterium
CGGCGAGGTCGTGCTGATGGTCACGGAGGCACCCTGGACATTCGAGCCGCTGACATAAATCTGCTCGATGCCGGGGATGGTCGTGCTGGTGAAAGTGGCCGTGGCCACCCCATCGACGGCGTCGATGACCGACGCATCCATGTGGCCCAGGGACGCGTCGATGACGGTGAAGGTGATCTTCCCCCGCCCGTTGGCGACCTTATTCCCGTTGGCGTCAAGCATGGTGGCCGTCAGCACGGAGGTCGAGGAATTGTTAGAGGGCATGGTGGTCTGGGAGGCGGTGACCGAAAGCTTGACCGGAGTGCCGTAGACCGTCAGGTCAGCGGTAGCGGTCAGGCCTTCGGCCGAAGCGGTGATCTTCCCGGTTCCCGGACCGGTGGCGATGAAGACGCCCGTCTTGTCGACGATCCCCAGGGAGCCGCCGACGGACCAGGACGGGGTGATGGCCACGGCCTTGCCGCCCGCGTCATAGGCCACCGCCTGGAACTGAACCGTCTGACCCACGGCGATGCTGCCGGTCGCCGGGGTCACCTCGATCCGGGCGGCCCGGCCGAAGCCGAAGACCGTGGAGGCGAGGGTCTTACCGGTACGGTCGGGGATCTCGTAGAGAGCCTTGTAGACCATCAGGGCGATGTCGCCGCGCCTGGCCGGCTGGTCCCCCATGAAGGCCGTATCCTGAGTCAGGCCCCACCTGACGGCCAGAGCGATCTGGCCGGTCGGGAAGCTCCCCGCGACCTCACTCTCCCGGCCGAGAAGCCGGATGAGCATGGTCGCCGCCTCGGCGTAACTGACCGAGCGGTCGGGGGCGAAGAGGTCATTGCCGACGCCCTTTATAAGCCCCTTGGTGTCGGCGACGTTGACGTACCCGGAGGCCCAGGAGTCCTCCGAGACGTCCTTGTAGCCCGTCTTCCCCATCGAGGCCTCGCCGACCCCGCCGAGGCCCAGGGAGTAGACGAGAATCTTGGCCATCTCCGAGCGCTTGACCGGCGCCTCGGGCCGGAAGGTGAGGTCGTTGTATCCCTTCATGACCCCGATGCCGCTGAGGAGCCGGACGGCCTCCTCGTACTTGGTGCCAACGACATCGGAGGGCAGATCGGCGGCCAACCCGACCCGCGGGACGCCGAGAAGAACCAGACTCATGACCACCAGAGCTGCAAGCAGCGACCTCCGTGCCTTCACGGTCGAGGGACCTCCCATCAAAAGCTAAGTGTGCTAGATTTCGCCATGGCATGTTCTGTATCCTTCAGGTTGGACGAGGAAAGCTTGGGTTAAGTTCCCGGAAATCGCGGTGTATCAAGCAAGAGATGGGAGCCCCGCAAGAGCGCGGCTCCCATTCCCTGCCAATAGAGGAAAAGGAAGAGGCCCCTCGTGAGAGGGGCCTCGAGAAGATACTAGCTATATCTCAGTGGGTGAGGCCGACGGCCCCAACACCCATCGCGTTGCCGGCCGCATCGAAGATCGCGCCAGCGGCGGCAGCAAGGGTATCCGGAGTGCCGGCGGTGAAGTCCGAAGCGATGGTCGCAGCGCTAAACGTCACGGTGGCGGTGGACACGGTAACCCCGGTAGTGGTGACCGGAGCAACTAGGGCCGTCGCACCGAGGGCGTTGACGTTGTTGTAGACGAAGTTGCCGAACACCAGGGCGGCGGGGACAGCAGCCGTTCCGCCATGGACGGCCTCAGAGAAGGTGACCGTACCGGTCGTAGCCCCAGTAGCGGCGACGACCGACACGATGGTCGGGGCCACGGTGTCCTTGGTCGCGGCGAAGGCATCGGACATGGTCGAGGCGCCCAGGGCGTTGGAGACCGT
>DASXUT010000077.1 GCA_036504675.1 Bacillota bacterium
CCGGTGGCCGCGGCCCTGGTGGTCTCGGCCAACCATCTGATCCAGGCCGGGCGGGCCGGGCCGGTGATCAGCCGGACGATCGCCGGGCGGAAGGTCCTCATCGACCCGGGGCACGGCGGCATCGATCCCGGGGTGGTCTCCGGCGACCTCCAGGAGAAGGACTTCACCCTGGCCATCTCGCTGCAACTGAAGAAGCTATTCATGGAGGCCGGGGTGCCCGTCCTCCTGACCCGGGAAACCGACACGGACCTGTGCTATTCCCAGGAAGCGGCGGAGGCCGGGCGGCGCAAGAAGTTGGACCTGAGGACCAGGGTCAGCGTGACCGAGAGCTCCGGGGCCGACGTCTACCTCGGCATCCACGTCAATGGGTCCAACTCCTCCCAGTGGAATGGTCCGCAGACCTTCTACTGCAGCCAGGCCAACGCCCTCAGCGGCCGGTTGGCCGTCCTCATTCAGGAAGAGATGGCCCGCCTGAGCCCGACCCAGCGGCAGGCCATCGACACCACCGGCCAGTACATGCTGAAGACCCTCAAGGTCCCGGCGGTCACCGTCGAGGTCGGCTTCCTCAGCAACGCCAAGGACACCGCCCAGTTGGTCCAGCCGGAGCACCAGCGCAAGTTGGCTTGGGCCATCTTCACCGGGACGGTTCGCTTCTTCGCCGAGGAACCCAAGGCGCCGGGTGCCGGGCCGCCCGACCCCTGAAGCAGGCCAGCAACCGGCAGGCACGCCCCGAGGCCAGGAGAGACGGACGCCGCCCAACCGCGCCGCCCCTTGTGGGCGGCCTTCTCGTATTACGGCCCGGCGTCGGGCAAGACTAAACCGGAAGGACTTGCCGAAAAGGGCAGCCTTTGGGCCATCCATCACGGCTCGGGACCCGAACAAGGAGGGGTTTTGTGTGTCAGAGGTGCGCGTGGTCCACTGGGGGCTCGGGGCCATGGGCGGAGGCATGGTCCGCCTGGTCGCCCAGAAGAAGGGCCTGAGAAGCGTCGGGGCGGTGGCCAGGACACCCCAGAAGGTCGGGCGGGACCTCGGTGAGGTGACCGACCTCGGTTACCGGCTGGGGGTCAAGGTGGCCGCCGACCTCGCCGGGGCCGTCCGGGGGGCCGATGGGGCGGCCGACGTCGTCCTCCTATCGACCGGCTCCTTCACCCGGGACGTTCAACCTGAGATCGCGCAGGCCATCGAGGCGGGTCTGAGCGTCGTCACCATCGCCGAGGAGATGGCCTATCCGTGGGCCCGTGAGCCGCACCTGGCCGCCAAGATCGACGCCGCGGCCAGGAAGAAAGGGGTCACCGTCCTCGGGACCGGGGTCAACCCCGGCTTCATCCTCGACCTGCTGATCATCGCCCTGACCGGGGCCTGCCTCGAGGTCAAGAAAATCAGGGCGGCCCGGATCAACGACCTGTCACCCTTCGGCCCGATGGTCATGAAGACCCAGGGCGTCGGCACGACCCCGGACGAGTTCAGGCGCGGGCTGGAGAGCGGGGCCATCGTCGGGCACATCGGTTTTCCCGAGTCGATGCAGATGATCGCCAAGTCCATCGGCTGGGAGCTTGACCGGATCGAGCAGGAGCGGGAACCGATCATCTCCAAGACCCACCGTGAGACGCCTCACGTCAAGGTGGAACCGGGGATGGTCGCCGGTTGCCGCCATATCGGCCGGGGCTTCATTGACGGCCGCGAGGTCATTACCCTCGAGCACCCTCAGCAGATCCACCCCGGCCTCGAGGGCGTCGAGACGGGTGACTACATCTGGGTCGAGGGTAGGCCGGACCTGAACTTCGCCAATAAGCCGGAGATCCCGGGCGGCCAGGGGACCATCGCCGTGGCCGTGAACATGATCCCCCTGGTCGTGGCGGCCGAGCCCGGCCTGGTGACCATGGCCGACCTGCCCGTCCCGCGGGCGATCATGGGGGACTTGGGAAAGGCCGGCCGGCACCGCTAAGGACCGCCGGCACGAGACTCACCGGCGGGGCCGGGGCACGGGGGGTGGCGTCGTGGAAGCCGTCGTCAAGCGGGGCAGCTGGGTTCAGATCCACCGGGTGATTCTGCCGCCCGGTCAGCGGGCCCCCCAGGTGCCCGAAGAGACCCAGCGGGTGCCCTTGGAGCTGTGGGCCAAGGGTTTCCTGGACCACGACGCGAGGTTGGGTGACGAGGTGACCATCCGGACCATCATCGGCCGGGAGATGACCGGATGCCTCCTGGCCGTCAATCCTCGCTACGAGCACGATTTCGGATCCCCCATTCCGGAGCTCCTGACCATCGGGCCCGAGCTTCGCGAGTTCCTGGCCGGGAGGCGACCCCGATGACCGGCGACCGGACCAGCCCCGGCGCGGTGATGGCCCGCAAGAACGAGATCATGAAGCGGGCCGTGGGCATCGACTACGACCGTTACGCCCGCGGCCCTTTGGCTTTCGACTACGAGCGGATGATGGAGGAAGTCGGTTACGGCCTGGAGGAGATCCGGCGGATCCAGGAAGCCAACGCCGTGGGCCATACTCCCCTGATCGAGTTGAAGAACATCACCGAGGTCGTCCGACGGACGGCCCACCGGGGCAAGGGGGCGCGGATCTTCCTCAAGGACGAGGCGGCCAACCCCTCCGGCAGCTTCAAGGCCCGCCGGGCGTCGGTTTCGATCTATCACGCGCAGGCCGGCGGCTACAAAGGGGTCATCGCCGCGACCAGCGGCAACTACGGGGCGGCGGTGGCCTCGATGGCCGCCATGCGTCGTCTGGCGGCCATCATCGTCCAGGAGGTCTACGACAGCCGCAGGGTCGGCCAGCCCGAGATCATCGAGAAGGGCCGGGCCTGCGAGGCCTACGGGGCCGAAGTCCTCCAGCTGTCCGTCGGCCCCGAGCTGTTCTATGTCTTCTTGCTCCTCCTCGAGGAGACCGGTTACTTCAACGCCTCCCTATACACCCCGTTCAGCATCGTCGGCATCGAGACCCTCGGCGTCGAAATCGTCGAGGACCTGGCCGACCGGGAGGGGCGCCAACCGGACATGGTCGTCATCACCCACGCCGGTGGGGGCAACGTGACCGGGACGGCCCGCGGGTTGAGGGCGGCCGGCTGTCCCGGCGCGGTCGTCGTCGGGGCCAGCGTCGACCTGGCCGGTCTGCACATGGCCTCGGACGCCGACTTCAACCGGAAGTCCTTCACCACCGGGCACACCGGCTTCGGCGTGCCCTTTGCCACCTGGCCGGACCGGTCGGATGTGCCCCGCAACGCCGCCCGGCCCCTGCGCTATCTGGACCGCTACGTCACCGTTACCCAGGGCGAGGTCTTCTACGTCACCGAGGCCCTGGCCCAGCTGGAAGGCCTCGAACGGGGCCCGGCCGGCAACACCTCGCTGACCGCGGCCATCGCTTTGGCCCGCGACCTCGACGAGGACCAAGTGGTGGTGGTCCAGGAGACCGAGTACACCGGGGCCGGCAAGCACCCCACGGCTCAACTGACCCTGGCCAGAGAGAACGGGGTGGAGGTCAGGCGCGGGGACCCACGGGAGAACGTGCCCGGGAAGCGGATCGTCATCCCGGAGCGTCCGGAGCAGATCCAGGCCCGACAGGTCGACCTCGACCGTCTCCGCCGGTCATACCTGCGTAACGCCATCGAGGCCAGCGGGGTCAGGCGGGTCGACCCGATCGAGGTGGCCTTCTTGATGGAGGAGACCCGGGCCCCGCGGGAGTTCGTCCAGGCCGCCCTGGTCGATCTCGGGGTGAGTGGGCCAGATTGATTCTCCTTCCGGGGGTGTTTCCTTGCAGCGCGAAGACGACTTCATGGTCAGACGCAAGAAGATCGCCGGCCTGTCCGACGAGGGACTCGAAAGACGGTTCTGGGAGATGACGGACCGCGTCGTCGGCCCCTTGGTAGAACTGGCCCGCCGCTACACCTCCCCGTCCATCGAACGCTCGGTCCTCCTGCGGATGGGCTTCTCCGACGCCGAGGCCGGGGCCATCGTCCAGAAATGCCTGGATCACCGGCTGCTGGGCAAGGGAGCCGGCCACGTGGTCTGGAAGGTGTCACGGGCCATTGGGACGGAGTATCGGGAGGCGGGCAAAGCCCTGGCCGAAGGGCGCCACTGGGACGAAGCCGTCGACCTTTTCACCGGGCCGGAGGTATCCCGCCCGGCCGCGGGGAGGTGACCCGGGTGCTCGAGCGACTGGACCCGCAGGAGCGCTTGGACGTCGAGGCCATCCTCAGCGACCTCCAAGACTACCGGCCCCGCCGCCACGGCTGGCACTGGCGGGATGAACCGCCGGGCGGCCGGCTGACCGCCGGGCCGTTTGTCTACTACCAGGCGGCCCAGCCGCTCGACCGGAGCATCCCCCTGCCGGCGGCCAAGTACTTCGGGAACATCGACCCTCAGCCGGAGTCGATAATCACCACCGAGATCGCCTCCGGGCGCTTCGAGGACGACCTCCGGCGAATGCGGATGGCCGCCTGGCACGGGGCCGACCACATGATGATCATCCGAACGGTCGGGCAGAGCCACTTCGACGGGCTGATCGAAGGCACCCCCGAGGGGATCGGGGGCGTGCCGATCACCCGCAAGCAACTCCGGGCCACCCGCAAGGCCCTCGACCTGATTGAGGACGAGGTCGGGCGCCCGATCAACTTCCACTCCTACGTCAGCGGCGTGGCCGGGCCGGAGGTGGCCGTCCTCTTCGCCGAGGAAGGGGTCAACGGGGCCCATCAGGACCCACAGTACAACGTCCTCTATCGGAACATCAACATGCTCCGTTCCTTCGTCGACGCGGCGGTGGCCAAGAAGATCATGGCCGCCCGCCAGATGCTGCAGATCGACGGGGCCCACAACGCCAACGCCACCGCCCGGGAAGCCTGGAAGGTCATGCCCGAACTGATGGTCCAGCACGCCATAAACAGCGCCTACTCGGTCAAGGCGGGGATGGACAGGGACTATATCGCCCTGTCGACCGTCCCGCCGACCGCCCCGCCGGCACCCTCAGTCCGGATGGACCTGCCCTACGCCGTCGCCCTCCGGCAGCTGTTCCGGGGCTATCGCTTCCGGGCCCAGATGAACACCCGCTACATCGAGTCAGACACCCGCGAGGCCACCGTCACCCACGTCCTGGACCTGCTCATCTCCAGGCTGACGTCGGCCGACGTGCAGAGCACGATCACCCCGGACGAGGGCCGCAACGTCCCCTGGCACTACAACAACGTCCACGCCGTCGACACGGCCAAGCAGGCCATGGATGGGATGGACGGGCTGAGCCGGCTGGTTTCTCTGGACTTCGAGGGGCCCCTCGGGCCGGCCGTCCGTGAGCTCAAGGAGCGCGCCGTTCTATTCATGGAAGAGATCCTCGACATCGGGGGCTACTTCAAGGCCGTCGAGGAAGGCTTCTTCGTGGATTCGGGGTTCTATCCCGAGCGCAAGGGCGACGGCATCGTCCGGGCCATCGACGGCGGGGTCGGGGTCGGCTCGATCGTCCCCCGCGACCCGGACTACATGGCCCCGGTCTGCGCCCACTTCGGCCACAACCGCCTGCCGAAGGACCTCGAGGAGCGGGTCGAGGCCGGATCGGCCCGGCCGTGCGACCTGATCGGCGGGTGCACCCTCTGCGACCCGGCGAAGATCGTCTTCGTCGACGAGCTGGACGAGCGGGACAACGTCGAGGTTCGCCTGGCCGAGCGGGCGGAGTACCGTCGGAAGGGTCTCCTGCGGCCGGAGGTCCAATGGTCCGCCGATGGGATCGTCACCCTGACCCTCTTCCTCCCGGCCCGCGAAGAGGTGGCCGAGGCCGCCGCCCTGGAGATCGCCAGAAGGCTCGGTCTGGCCGATCCCGAGGTCATCCACCACCTGGTCCTCCATCCGGCCGAGGGGACCCTGGTCGAGGTCAAGGGGGTGGTCGACTTCGACCTCGACCCGGCCTCCCTGACCATCCCGAAAAGGCCCATACCCCTGTCGGATGACGAGATCCGGGAGGAAATCGAGGCCCGCCCGCTGACCGTGGTGGCGGCGACGATCGGCCAGGACGAGCACTCCGTGGGGATGCGCGAGATCCTCGACATCAAGCACGGCGGGATCGAGAAGTACGGGGTCAAGGTCCATTACCTCGGGACCTCGGTCCCGGTGGAGAAGGTCATCGACGCGGCCATCGAGACCAACTCCCAGGCCGTCCTGGTGAGTACGATCATCACCCACGCCGACATTCATCGGACAAACATGAAAAGGCTAAATGGTCTTTGTGTCGAAAAAGGAATACGGGACCAGCTCCTCCTGATCGGCGGCGGGACCTTGATCGGCGACGAGGTCGCCAAGGAGTGCGGGCTCGACGCCGGCTTCGGGCGGGGGACCAAGGGCCACGACGTGGCCAGCTTCATCGTCCGCCACCGCCGCCAAGAGCGCGGGGAGTCCGTCGCCAAGCCGTGAACGACGAGCTTCAGGCCGACCTGCTGGTGGCCGAAGTCGGCAGCACGACGACGAAGGTCAGCGCCTTTGATCTTCCCGGGGGTGGCCGTCCGCTCCTCGTCGCCAGTGGCCGGGCCCCCACCAGCGTCCGCGCCGGGGACGTGACCATCGGCCTGCGGGGAGCCGTCGACGACCTGGGCCGGGCCCTCGGCCGGCCGGTCCGTTGGCGGCGGATGATGGCCAGTTCCAGCGCGGCCGGCGGGCTTCGGATGACCGTCCACGGGTTGGTCCGGGACATGACCGTCAAGGCCGCCCGGGAGGCCGCCCTGGGGGCGGGGGCGATCCTCCGCTTCGTCACCGCCGGCGAACTGACCGACTCGGATCTCGAGACTATCGAAGGGATCGGCCCGAACATCGTCCTCCTGGCCGGCGGGGTCGACTACGGCGAGCGGGTCACGGTCGTCACGAACGCCCGCCGGCTGGCCGGCATCGGCCTTTCGGCCCCGGTCGTCTACGCCGGCAACGTGGCCGCCCGCAACGAGGTCGTCGGAATCCTCACCCGCGCCGGGATCAAAGTCCACCCGGTCGACAACGTCTATCCACGGCTGGACGACATGGTCATCGAGCCCACCCGGCGGGTGATCCAAAAGGTCTTCGAAGAACACATCGTGGGGGCGCCCGGCATGGACCGCGTCCGCGAGTTGGTCGACGGGCCGATCATCCCGACCCCCGGGGCGGTCATGAACATGGCCGTGCTTCTCCGCAAGGCCATTGGCGACCTGGTGGTCGTCGATGTCGGGGGGGCCACGACCGACGTTCATTCGGTGACCGAAGGGGCCAAGGAGACCAGCCGCCTTCTGGTCGCCCCCGAACCTCTGGCCAAACGCACGGTCGAGGGCGACCTGGGGGTCTTTGTCAACGCCGCCAACGTCATCGAGCTGATCGGGCCGGCCGACCTGGCGGCCGAGCTGGGGGTGCCCGAACCCGCCCTGCCCGGCCTGGCCAAACCGATTCCCGAGACCGACCTGGAGCGGGCCTACGCCTCCCGATTGACCCGGGAGGCGGTCAGGGTCGGGCTCCTCCGCCACGCCGGCCGCCTGCGCTACCTCTACGGCCCGACCGGTCGGACGACGGTGGCCGAGGGCAAGGACCTGACCGCCGTGCGCTGGCTGATCGGCACCGGCGGGGCCCTGACCCGGCTGCCGGGAGGGGCGGAGGCCCTGGGGGCGATGCGTCTCGGCGTTCCCGGCAAGGAATTGCTCCCCGGTCCGGAGGCCAAGGTCCTCCTCGATGACGACTACATCATGGCTTCCTGTGGGGTGTTGGCGGCCGAGCATCCGGACGCCGCCGTGGCGCTGATGAGGGAAAGCCTGGGCCTTTAGCGATTGGGCTGGGCCCGGGCGGGGAGGAGAGGAAGCACCTTGCCGGGCCCGACGCCGCGCATCGAAATCGACCTCGCGAAGATCAGGCACAACGCCGGGGTCCTCGTCGACCTTTGCCGTCAGGCCGGCGTGGGCGACGTCATCGGGGTGACCAAGGGGGCCGTGGCCAGACCCGACGTGGCCAAGGCGATGCTGGCCGGCGGGGTGAGCGGCCTGGCCGACTCCCGCCTCGAGAACCTGGCCAGGTTGCGCCAGGCCGGCCTCGAGACCCACTACACCCTCCTCCGATTGCCCAGCCCGAGCCGCGTCGATGAGGCCGTCAGGTTGGCCGACAACAGCCTCAACTCAGAGCCCGAGACGCTCAGACTGCTGTCACGGGCGGCCGCGGCGGCCGGGCGGCCGCACGGGGTGGTCCTCATGGTCGAGCTCGGTGACCGGCGCGAAGGACTGCTACCCGAGGCCGTCCCGGAGGCGGCCCGTTTGGTCGCCGACTTGCCGGGCTTGACCCTCGACGGACTCGGGGTCAATCTGACTTGTTACGGGGCGGTCATCCCGACCCCGGTGAACCTTGGCCGCCTGGTCGTACTGGCCGCGAAGGTCCGCCGGGAACTCGGACTGGCCGTCCCGGTCGTCTCCGGGGGCAACTCCTCGAGCCTGCCCCTGGTCCTCGACAGGACCATCCCCCGGGGGGTAACCCAGCTCCGCCTGGGAGAGGCGCTCCTTCGCGGGGTCGAGGCCGCCCATGGGCGGGCCATCCCCGGTACGGCTCAAGACGCCTTCATCGTCGTCGCCGAGGTCATCGAGGTCAAGGAGAAGCCATCCCTACCCGAGGGGGAGATCGGCCGGGACGCCTTCTGGAACGTCCCGCAATTCACCGACAGGGGAGTCCGCCGGCGGGCCCTCCTGGCTTTGGGCCGTCAGGACTGCAGCCCCGAGAACCTCATCCCGGTGGATCCGGGGATGATCATCCTGGGAGCGTCCAGCGATCATCTCATCGTCGATGTCACCGACGCCGCCCAGACCGTCAGGCTGGGGGACGAGATTCGCTTTTGGACCAAGTACGCCGCCATGCTGCAGGCCATGACCTCGCCCTACGTGGCTCAGGTGTCCCTGGGAGGTGCGTCGCCGTGATCAGCCTCGACCAGATCAAACAAGCTCGGGAGAGGATCGCTCCGCATGTCTATCGCACGCCGCTGATCAGATCGACCTTTCTCAGCGACCTTTGTGGCGCCGACGTCCGTCTGAAGCTGGAGTGCCAGCAGATCCTCAACGCCTTCAAGGTCCGGGGGATGATCAACCGGGTCCTGACGATGAGCGACGAGGATCGCCGGCGGGGCATCGTCGTCGCCTCCTCCGGAAACCACGGTATCGCCGCCAGCTACTGCGGCCACCGTTGGGGGATTGAGGTCGAGGTCTACGCCCCGCGGACGACCCCGGCCACGAAGGTCGAGCGGATCAGGCGGCTCGGGGCCGCCCTGAACCTTGAGGGCCGGGACTACGACGACGCCTACCAGCGGGCCAAAGCCCGGGCCGAGGAGACCGGCAAGGTCTACGTCGACTCGTCCTCCGACCCGGTGGCCGTGGCCGGGCATGGGTCGATCGCTTACGAGATCCTGGAGGACTTCCCGGACCTCGACACGATGGTCGTCCCGTTCGGTGGTGGTGGGCTCGCGACCAGCGTCGGCACGGTCATCCGGGACGCCCGGCCACGGGCCAGGATCTACGGTCTGCAGAGTCAGGCCAGCCCGGCCCTGACCGCCTCGCTCCGGGACAACGTCTGCTACGAGGCCTACCCGTCCGACCCGTCCATCTGCGAGGGGCTCATCGGAGGGATCGGGGCCATCGGCTTCGCCCATGCCCGCCAGGTCCTGGACGTCACCGAGGACGTCAACGAGGAGACGGTCCGGGCGGCCATCGTCAGGCTGGTCATGGAAGACAAGGTCATCGCCGAAGGGTCCGGGGCCGTCGGGGCGGCCTACCTGATGGACCACCCGGAAGAATTCCGCGACCGGCGGGTGGCGGTGATCATCTCCGGCGGCAATCTTGACTTCTCGGTCCTGGCCGAGGAGATACGACGGCGGTCCGGCCTGGGCGAGGCCAAGCCGGCCAGCTGAGAAGGGTCAACTTCGAGCGGACTGGAGGTCCCCGACCGGCGGGGGCCTTTGGTTTCGCCGGTCGAACTGGGAAGCACACTATACCCGGCGTTGACGGCCCGGACCCGCCAGACGAAGCAGGATTTGGAAGGGCTTATGCAGAAATGTATAAACCCCTCGGAGGCGGCCGGCGGCCGCGGCCAGTCGCGCACCGGAGGAAAGGATGGTGCCGAAGTTGGAGGCGTCCGACGTTTCCCGGGGGATCGTCATGGCCGGCCTGTCGCCGCACCCCCCGATCATCGTCCCGGAGGTCGGCCAGGGCGAGGTCGCGCGGGCCAGGCGGACCCGCGAGGCCTTACAGGAACTGGCCCGCCGGGTCAAGGCCGCCCGGCCGGACACGGTCATCATCATCAGCCCGCACGCCCCGGTCTTCCGGGACGCCACGGCCATCCTGGCCGAGCCCAAGCTGGAGGGGAGCTTCTCGTCCTTCGGGGCGGGCAAGGTGGCCATCAGCCGCGAGAACGACCTCGACCTGGTCGCCCTGATCGAGCAAGAGGCCCGCAAGCTCGGCCAGCACACGGTGAGGATCGACCGGCGGACGGCCGGCGACTACGGGATCAGCGAGAAGCTCGACCACGGGGTCCTCGTCCCCCTGTACTACCTGGACGAGCAGGGGGTCGACGCCAAGCTGGTGGCCATGGCCATGGCCTACCTCCCCTACGAGGAACTGTTCGCCTTCGGGCAGGGGATCGCCCGGGCCGCCAGGGAATCGGGCCGGCGGGTCGTCCTCATCGCCTCCGGGGACTTATCCCACCGGCTCCTACCGGAGGCGCCGGCCGGCTACGACCCCGAGGCCAAACGCTTCGACCAAGCCGTCGAGGAAGCCGTTGAAAAGGGCGACGTCGAGCGTCTCCTGGGCATCGACGCCGATCTCATCGAGCGGGCCGGGGAGTGCGGTTACCGTCCCATCGTCATGCTCTTCGGGGCCCTCGATGGCCGCCGGCTGACCCCCGAGGTCCTCTCCTACGAAGGCCCCTTCGGAGTCGGCTACATGGTCGCCTCGTTCGCCCCGGGGGCCAGGGATGAAGCGCGGGCCATCGGGCGCGGGCTCTTCGACAGGCGGGGGGCCCGCCTTGAAGAGCGGCGCCAGAAGCAGCATCCCCTGGTCCGGATGGCCCGCGAGACCCTCGAGGGATATGTCCGGGACGGCCGCCGACCCGCCGGGCCTTCAGGCGCCGACCTCGAACCATGGACCAAGGAGCGGGCCGGGGCCTTCGTCTCCCTCCACAAGCACGGCGAACTCCGCGGGTGCATCGGGACCACCGAGCCGACCACGGCCAGCGTCGTCGAGGAGATCGCCCAGAACGCCATCAGCGCCGGGACCCACGACCCGCGCTTCGACCCGGTCGAACCCAAGGACCTCGACGACCTAGAGTATTCGGTCGACGTCCTGAAGCCGGCCGAGCCCATCTCCGGCCTCGACGAGCTCGATCCGGAGCGGTACGGGGTGATCGTCCAGAAGGGCGGCCGCTCCGGGCTGCTCCTGCCCCACCTGGAAGGCATCCATTCGGCCGAGGAGCAGGTCCGCATCGCCAGGCAGAAAGCCGGCATCGCCCCCTCCGAGCGGGACGTCCTCCTGTTCCGCTTCGAGGTCGAGCGTTTCCACTAAGGGGGGGCGGGTGACGGCCATGCACGACGCGATGTTCTGGCAGAAGGGACCGGAGGGCCGGGTCGACTGCGTCCTCTGCCCGGTCCTCTGCAAGATCGCCCCGGGGAAACTGGGGGCCTGCCGGGCTCGGAAGAACGTCGACGGGCGCCTCTTCTCGATGAACTATGGTAAGGTCGCTTCCCACGGGCTCGACCCCATCGAGAAGAAGCCGCTGTACCACTTCTACCCCGGCGCCTACATCTTCTCTCTGGGCACCTTCGGCTGCAACCTGCACTGCTCGTTCTGTCAGAACTGGGAGATCTCCCAGCAGGAGGCCCCAACGGCCGAACTCGAGCCGGCCCAGGCGGTGGCCACCGCCGAGCGGGCGGCCAAGGACCCGGACCACTTCTGTATCGGCCTGGCCTACACCTATTCAGAGCCGTTCATTTGGTACGAGTACGTCTACGACTGCGCCCGCCTGGCCAAGGACAAGGGCTTGAAGAACGTCCTCGTCACCAACGGCTACGTCAACCCGGAGCCGCTGGAGAAGATCCTGCCCCTCATCGACGCGATGAACGTCGACGTCAAGGGCTTCACCGAGCGCTTTTACCGGCGGGTCTGTTTGGGCCGTCGGGAGCCGGTCCTGCATACCGTGGAGCGGGCCCATGCCGCCGGGGTCCACGTCGAGGTGACCAACCTGATCATCCCGACCCAGAACGACGACCCGGCGGAGACCGCGGCCCTGGTCGACTGGATGGCCGGCGTGGACCCGCGGATCCCCCTGCACTTCTCACGCTACTTCCCCCAGTACAAGCTGGACCTGCCGCCGACCCCCGGGAGTACGCTGAAGCGGGCCCGGGAGATCGCCAGGAAAAAGCTCAAGCACGTCTACATCGGGAACATCGGGGGAGTGGAGGGGAGCGACACCTTCTGCGAAGCGTGCGGTGAGGTGATCGCCCAGCGAGACGGGATGGCCCTGACCGACTTCCACCTCGAGGAAGGCCGCTGCCAGTCGTGTGGGACCGAGGCGCCCTTCGTCGGGGAGGTCAGGCGGTCATGAGCCGCGAACTTAGGATTCGCGAATAACTGCCGGAGGAGGCCGAGTGATATGAGCGTTGACATGCGGGGCAAGGACCTGATCTCCCTTCACGACCTGACGAGGGAGGAGATCGAGCAAATCATCGACCTGGGGGCCCACTTGAAGCTGCGCCGCAAGGCCGGTGACGAGGCTTCGCTCTGCAAGGGCAAGACCCTCGGGATGATCTTCACCAAAGCTTCCACCAGGACCCGGGTCTCCTTCGAGGTGGCCATGTTCCAGCTCGGCGGCCATGCCCTCTATCTGAGCTCGAACGACCTGCAGTTGAAGCGCGGCGAGACGATCGCCGACACGGCCAGAGTCCTCTCCCGCTACCTCGATGGGATCATGATCCGGACCTTCGACCACAAGGACGTCACCGACCTAGCCCAGTACGCCGGCATCCCAGTGATCAACGGTCTGACCGACCTGCTCCACCCGTGCCAGATCCTGGCCGACCTGCTGACCATCAAGGAGAAGAAGAACCAGCTCGAAGGGATGAAGCTGGCCTACGTCGGCGACGGCAACAACGTCACCCATTCCCTCCTGTTCGGTTGTTCCAAGGTGGGGATGGACGTCGCCGTGGCCACCCCCGAGGGCTACGAGCCCAACAAGGACGTAGTCAAGCTGGCCAAGGAAGACGCGGCCGCAAGCGGCTCGACGATCGAGGTTGGCAACGACGCGTATGTGGCGGTCGACGGGGCCGACGTCATCTACACCGACACCTGGGCCAGCATGGGACAGGAGGCCGAGCACGACAAGCGGGTCAAGATCATGAAGCCCTTCCAGGTCAACCCCAAGCTGATCAAGGCGGCCAAGAAGGACTGCCTCTTCATGCACTGCCTGCCGGCCCACCGCGGCGAGGAGGTCACCGACGAGGTGGCCGACGGTTCGCACTCGGTCATCTTCGACGAGGCCGAGAACCGACTCCACGTCCAGAAGGCCATCCTGGCCCTGTTGCTCTAGACGGCCGGCCGCCCGGGCGCGGTTCCACCACACCGAGCTGATCGTCGGGGCCCAAAGGGCCCCGCGGGGGAGGAGAACCATGAACAAGACACGGGTCCTGATCATGGGAGCCGCGGGACGCGACTTCCACAACTTCAACACGTTCTACCGGGACAACGAGGGGTATGAGGTGGTCGCCTTCACGGCCACCCAGATCCCGGACATCGCCGGCCGGCGCTATCCAGCCGAGCTGGCCGGAAAGCTGTATCCCAAGGGCATCCCCATCCACCCCGAGGACGACCTGGTCAAGTTGATCAAGGAACTGAAGGTCGACGAGGCGGTCTTCTCCTACAGCGATGTGAACTATGACATCCTGATGCACAAGGCCTCGATGGTCCAGGCCGCCGGGGCCGACTTCCGACTGCTCGGCCCGGACAAGACGATGCTCAAGTCGGTGAAGCCCGTGGTTGCCGTGTGCGCCGTCCGGACCGGCGTCGGCAAGAGCCAGACCACCCGCCGGGTGGCCGAGATCCTCAAGGGGATGGGCAAGAAGGTCGTCGCCATCCGCCACCCGATGCCCTACGGCGACCTGGTCAAGCAGGCCGTCCAGCGCTTCGCGACCTACGCCGACCTCGATAAGCACGAATGCACCATCGAGGAACGCGAGGAGTACGAGCCCCACATCGATCGCGGCGTGATCGTCTACGCCGGGGTCGATTACGAGAAGATCCTCCGCCAGGCCGAGCAGGAGGCCGATGTCGTCCTCTGGGACGGCGGCAACAACGACTTCCCGTTCTACCGCCCCGACGTGATGATCACCCTGGTCGACCCGCACCGCCCCGGCCATGAGCTGAAGTACCACCCGGGCGAGGTCAACCTGAGGATGGCCGACATCGTCGTGATCAACAAGATCGACACGGCCGCCCCCGAGGGCGTGGCCACCGTCCGCAAGAACATCGCCGAGACCAACCCGCGGGCCGCCGTCGTCGACGGGGCCTCGCCGGTCAGCGTCGAGGGATACGAGCAGATCCGCGGCAAGCGCGTCCTGGTCATCGAGGACGGCCCGACGACAACCCACGGCGAGATGACCTACGGCGCCGGTGTCGTCGCCGCCCGCAAGTTCGGGGCGGCCGAGATCATCGACCCGCGCGCCTACGCCGTCGGCTCGATCGCCGCGACCTATGACAAGTACCGCCATCTCTCCAATGTCCTGCCGGCCATGGGCTACGGGCCCAAGCAGGTCCGTGAGCTTGAGGCGACGATAAACGCCGTCGACTGCGACCTGATCATCGTGGCCACCCCGATCGACCTGAGGCGGGTCGCCAAGTTCAACAAGCCGGCCGTGCGAGTCCGCTACGACCTCCAGGAGATCGGCCAGCCGGACTTGACGATGCTGCTCAAGGAGAGGTTGGCGTAATCCAAGAAGGGGCTACGTTCCGGCGGCAAAGGACAACACGGGTCAAAGGCCAGGCGGCAATCAAGCCGCCTGGCCTTGTTGTATCGGGACCGTGTCGGTCCACTCATGTCTTGGTTCCCCGGGGTTCTTGATCGCCTGACCGCGCGGGACCTTTTCGTTCCAACCTGTCCCTGTCCCACTGGGAGAGGTCTAGGCAGGCAGGACCGAGGGCGACAAAGTATCAGCCACCGGGTCCCAGCAACCGGCACGAGGTGATTGACGCGAATCCATTCTCTGGCGGCCCAAGAGGGCACGGCGGTTCAAGGAGAAGAGCCCGCTGTCCATCTTGGGAGGCGGGCTCGCGGTGCTTGAGGGGTGGCTCAGAATCGGTTGGCCGGGTCGTTATCGGCGATTGACGACCGCTTGCGGCAGGTCCGGCCGGTGGTCCTTGGAGTGCCCGCGCTGCGGAAAGCGGTCTTCCCGTCCTCGTCCGGGTCTTCGTCCTCCGTCTCGAAATAGGTGGAGGTGGTATCGAAGCACAGGAGGTCCGCATCGAGGTTCAACAGGTCCGCGACCGAGAAGAAGACCGCGGAATGAGGGACATTCCCTCATAACAGCAATCGTTTCCGAAGCGGCACTCCGGACGCGGTTAGGAGAATCAAGCCCTGTGGTTGCTACATGACGGGGAGAGGTGGGAGCGGATCGGCCGCCTCCATCTTGGGCGAGAGCTTCGAATTCCTCGCCTTCTGGCACCCAGACGATCTTGCCGAGCGGAACTTGACGGGCAAGACCCCCGACTGGCAAGAGCCAGAGTGAGGGATAGACCAACACAGGGGTGAACCCGTGTCAGTCGGCACCCATACACCGAGGCCAGGGGCTGCTAGAGCCGCCAGGCCTCGGCCGTTTTACCATCAACTAATCGGCCGCCGCTGTCCAGAAACTGGACATAATGGCAAGGAGTCCTCCGAAGGCATATAGGCAGGTGGTCGATAGCTTGGGAACGGGGGAATCGGGGTGCTCCTGAAGATCAGGCCTCACGGTGAGTTGGCCTGGGAGAGAGTCTCGTTGGCGGTTAGGCTTTCGGCGCCTCTGGGAAACCACGAAGCGGCCGACCTCCATGAGGCTGTCATGCGTTGGTACCAATCGGCCGTCACCGGGAAGTTCGGAGGGCACGCCCGTTTCCTCAGCGACCTGACCGTCGACGACCGGGGCGCGGCCTTCCGGGTCAACTTCGGGACCGCCGGGAAGGAAGCCCTCAACGCCCTCCTCAAGGCGGTCGAGGACTGGTCAGTCCGGGATGTGGTCGAGGTCGGGGAAGTGGTCATAGGGGAGCCGGATCAGGAGGAAGACGGCCCTGATGTGGCCCGCCACCTGACGAGGGCGTTCCACCCCTAGTCTGGTCATCCGTGGCGATAACAACTGTGGCACAACCATGTTCAAACCTTAATCCCCACCGCGCCAAAAGCCGGGCCGCCACAGCGACCCGGCTTTGCGTCCAATCCAGTCTGCTCTGGGCACTCAGGCCCGGTCGACTCTGGGCCACTCGGGCTACCAGGCCCCTCAATCCCCTCCCGCCACCAGGCTCCGGAGCATCGCCGCGATCTGGTGGTCCTTGTACTGGGGCAGCTGGATGGCCTTGCCCGGGCACTCCCCGGCGCAGGTGCCGCAGCCGCGGCACTGGACCGGGTCGATCTCGGCCACTCCGTCGAGGTTGATCCGCGGGACGGTGAAGGGGCAGACGCGGACGCAGGTCAGGCAGGCGGCGCAGCGGTCGGGGTCGACCGTGGCGACGACCCCGCCGACAGTCAGGACCTCCTGGGCCAG
>DASXUT010000078.1 GCA_036504675.1 Bacillota bacterium
TTGACTTCCTCGTGATGGAGGGATTCCGCGCTAAAAAAAACTTCTGGGTGGACCCTCCGACGCGCCAAGAAAGAACTGCAATGGGTACTGCTGATCCGCCTTGGCTCCTGCCCGACCTGCGGTAGGCCGGTCATTCTACCGGACACTTAACGGAGTAGTACTAGGAGCTGCGGTCTCCCTTGTCGGCGATCCAGCTGTGCGCCGAGTGGCTGGCGGGTGATGGCCCCACGGCCGACGCCGGCCGGTACAAGAAGATGTTGGCCATCCTTGACCGCCAGGTCTCCGCCATGGGCGGGATGGTCGAGGACATCCTCAGCATGGCCCTCCTCAGGGCCGACCGGCTCACCCTGAAGGTGGACCTGGTCGACCTCTGCGAGCTTGTCCGGGAGAGGGTTGAACTCGCTCGTCTTCGCTCGCCCGAGCGAAAGATCCGCCTCGACGGCCTCAGCCGCTACGTGATCACGGCCGATCGCGTCAGGCTTGGACAGGCCGTCGACGCCATCCTTGGGAGCGCCCTCGAGTACTCAGCCCTGGGGACGAAGGTGCGGGTCGAGGTCAGGCAGCGGAAGCCGGAGGGAGTGACGGTCTCCATCCGGGATCGGGGGCGGGGCATGGCGCCCGACGAATGTGAGAAAGCCTTGAACTCTTCTACCATTCACCGGACCACCCCAAGCACGGCCTTGGGATTGGCCTGCACGTGGCGAAGACGGTGTGCAAAAGCATAAGGGCAGGATCCTGCTAAAGAGTAAGCTGGGGATGGGCAGCGAATTCCGGATCGAACTCCGGGGCTTGAGGGGAGGGGCGCCGGGGAACGAGGCGCCGGAAAAGCAGGCCCCAGGGGATGAGGTCACCCGATCGATCCATCCCGGCGCGAAGACGGTCACCAGGGAAACGAGCCCGGCTGGGCTCGTTTCGGTTTTGTGTGACTCCGTTCCTGTGGCTCAGTCGGCCATCCCCGGGGACGACAGGAGAGGGCGACTAAACTTTCGTCCTTCAATTGTCAATACAAGAGCTTCAGCCGTCGACTCTATTCGACACGCGGCATTCCGCCCAAGGAGGGAAACTCTTCGCACAATGAAGGCCAGATTCAGACTAACCTCGCACCCAAGCTCCTCGCCTCCTACCCAGCCCTCGCCGTGCTCATCGGTCTCGTCAGCCTCATCGGAATCACCACGTCCAAGGGCGTCGAAAGCAAGTACACTGACATCGTCGACCGTCAGGAGAAGATCGTCCAAGCGGTCGAGAACCTCGAGCGGCAGGTCGACGCATCGGGCCTGGACCTCGGCTGGTTCGCCCTGACTTCGAACCAAACCTGTCTGGAAAACCTCAGTGCCGACAAGGCCAAGGCCGACACCGACGTGGCCGAGATATTACGGCGGCCCCAAGAGCTGATGAAGCCGTAGGCCAGTCTCCGTGCCTGAAGATAGGTCCTGTACTGGGGAAAAGCTTCACCGGCAGCCAAGAACAGGGACTCGAAGGCCTCGACCAAAGTGGTCACGGCCGATCCCGGCCCAAGAGCCCGTACGTGTTCTTACCCGTCTTCACGAACCGCCTTTGGTTAGCCACCTTCTTCATCACGGCCGAGACCAACGAATCGCGGCTGACGGAGACCCCGAATACCACCTGGATCTGCTCAACAATGTCACGGATGTGCAACGGGTGCCCCGATCGGGCCAGCACTTCATAAGCCATATCGGTTTGCGACATACTCTTACCCTCGGCATCTTGACTCTCTGCAGCCGGTGATCTCCCGAAACCCTCTCTCTCACGGCGCAGTTCTCTAATCGCTCGCAATTGGGCTCTAAGGAGCCTTTCGAGGACGTCGAGAACTTCGTCATCAGCGGACTCGCTTGACATGAACACACCCCTCCAATCTAAGGTAGCGTGATACCACAAAAGAGTCCTTCTGTCAAGAAGAATGCCAACGATTTAGACTCTTTTTGCGGAAATGGCCAAACTAATGGGCCCTCCCAGACCGGTCTGTTGAGAAACCCCGATTGACCAGTGATGGTCAACCGAGGTTTTTCGTTGTCGCCCACGGGCTTGAGCCTTGTCACGCCGAAATTATCCAGTAGGGATGCATGAAAGGGTGGCCTTCGATGATTGACGAGCAGAATAAGATGCAGCCAAGGCTGCTGTACACCTGGACGATTACGTTCCAAGAGACCACCTGCTCCGCCTTGTCAAAGAGAGGATCGACTTCAAATTCGTCCGGGACAGAGTCCGTTACCTGTACAGCGAAAAGGGTCGCCCGTCGATTGATCCTGTCAGGCTGGTCAAGATGTGGCTGGTTGGTTACCTATACGGGATCCCGTTGGAACGCCGCTTGGAGCAGGAGATCAAGTTGAACCTGGCCTATCGCTGGTTCCTCGACCTGCAGCTCGACGAGCGGATACCGGATCACTCCACATTGTCCCGGAACCGGAATGAGCGGTTCGCCGGCACGGACCTCTTTCTGGCCATCTTCGAGGAGATCGTTGAGCAGTGCAAGACTGCGGAACTGGTCCAGGGCGAGGCCGTTGTAACCGACTCCACTCACACTAAGGCCAATGCAAGTTGCGACAGCAAGGAGACTGTCGTAGTGGCAAAGACTCCGCGAGACTACTGTGCTCAGCTGGAAGATGAGGCAAAGGAGATAAACGAGGAGAACGGGCGGTCGAGAGGTGGCGGCGGAAGACGTGGGCCTGAGCCCCAGCCAAATGGACCGCAGGTACGCGAACGGGGCAGAAGCGCAACCGATCCGGATGCGGGGAGGCTCGCCCGGCCAGGGAAGCCGCATGGGTTTCACTACCTGGCACACATGACTATCGAGCCGACCCACGGGATCATCCTCGATGCTGATGTGACCGCGCCCGACATCTCAGACCATGAACCGTACGTCGAGTGTATCTGCCGGGCCCAAAAAAGGCACACCGCCATTCGGGAAGCCGCGGCTGATGGCAGGGGCCTAGAACAGGCCGTCCTAGCCGAACAGCTGTTTTTCCCTATGCAGGGAGGCAAGATTAGAGAGGGCGACAACGAAGAAACGGTGGCGGACATTGTCCGTCACCGTTTTTCTCAACAGGCCCAGACGGGAGGGTCGTTCTTTGGACTGTCTCGCACCGGGTCCGGCGCGATGGGAAGAGTCGTCTGGGGCTCCGGGTCTGGAATCGCCCAATTGGGGGGCGCCGTTCACTCTATGGTGGCAATCATCGACTCAAACCGCACTGTCATGACGCGCACTTCACGCCGGACCAATGTCGGGACTGCGGCGGGCGTGGCAAAATGGCCCACGCAGGGGGGGTCCGGTCGGCTGAATGGACTTGGCTCAAATCGGTGGCCGCGGGGAGTCTGACGCAGAAAAGTCCAATTACAGTCGTGAAGGATGACACAGGGAATCCACTCCTGACCAAGGCGGAGGAGAGCCGCCGCTCGGTGATACCCGTCGAACAAGAACATTCGACCGTTGACTTCAGCCACGCGAACGGCTAGCGGAGGGGCGACCGGAATTGCCCCGACTTGATTCTGGAAATTGACCATCCACGTCACCCCGAGGTCGCTATGGACCAGACTTGCAGCCCCGGGTCCCGCAGAGTTCAGTTGAAGCACATCGGCCCTCAGGGGCAGGCAACCTTCCAGCAATGAGGCTGTCTCCGCCTTAGCGAGTCTTTCCACCCAGTGCTCGACACGGGGTAGTGAGACGTGAATGGCCAAGCTCAACAGAGGTCTGATTTCGACAATCCGGATGGACCACCCAAAACCAGCGACCATGGGGCCAAAACTCCCGTGTTTCGGGACCTGGATCAGATGCCCTCGGGCAGAAGCCGGCAATTCCCTGATCTCCGGGAATCCGGGGTTCGAGCACACAGGCTTGAAGGAGTCACGTGACCTCCCCCACAGGGACGCCAACGCCTCAGGTGAGTGAGTCCCCGGGCCTGAGGTCGCCTCCATCTGGGCCCCGGCCTCCTCTAGGGTCATCACTCCAAGCAGCGACAGCGCGGGCTGAAGTTGTGCCATCATGTCATCTCTCCAAATTGTGCAGTTGCGCGTATGATGACTGCATAGCCTCTTTCTGGCAATAGCAGGGGCATTTGGGTGCCTTGTTTCGTTTTCGGGGGAACCCAATCGATGGGCCCCTGAATGCCTGCATCATGAACTGGTTGTCCAAGTGGTCCATCATAGCCACTTCCTTCAGCACCTCTCCGGCCACCAAGGCCCCGGTCAGCGAAGAAACGAAAGCCGCTGAGCCTTCGATCTGTGGCGATGAGTCTCCAGCCGGCAGTCTAATCCGCCCGCAGATGTCTTCCGCCCAGAGCGTTCGTAGGGACTTGCGTCTTGAGACGTCAATTCCTTTTAGCCCCAGCCGCGACCCAATAGCGGCCAGTTCCCACGGTGAGAAGGGACGGTCATCACTAAGCCGATCAATCACGTCTCCCAGCGGGATACCTAGAACCTTGGCAATCTCGATTTCCCTACCGTATGAGTCTTCCGTAACCGGATGGAGACATCCCAAGCAGGCCCCGTCCGTGAACGTGTGGCGGCTTATTCCGATGACCGGGCCTGCCGTCGCTCCATCAATGATGACCCTGGGTAGATCCGTCTGGATGGCCGCCCGGACCTCTTCGTTGTCAACGCTTGAGACCACGATGTCCCAAGGCCGGCCGAACTGCCTCACGAATTGACGGTAGGTCATAGGAGCCGCAATGACCGACATCCCCTGTCGTCTGTCGAGGAAGGTCTTCACAACCTCCACTTTCGCACTGCCTACTGTCGACTTTGGAGCTATCAGGAAACGGTTTAGGTTGGACTCGTCGACTTGGTCCGGGTCGACGAGGGTCAAGCTCCCTTCCAGCCCGGGGACCCAACTGATAATTGCTGCGGCGGCTGAGCCCACCCCACCGAGCCCGATCATGACCAGATCTTCGACCAGTAAGGGTGATGGGAGGGCGGGGTTCGCACCGTCATGCAGGTAGGAATAGGCCGACCACTCCAGACTATCAGGCCCGCCGAGTCGCCGCAAGGAGGCGGGTGGCATCAGCGGTTCAATGGCCCGTGCAAACAGCTGAGCGGTACCAACGCAGGCCGCGACAACGCCGCCAAGCGGGTTATCGGAGTCCGCCACACTCACGCTACCCGGCCGAGGCCCCTGAGCAAACTTAGCCACCCAGCCGTCGCAGCCGATGGTCACCACATGTCTTGCACCGTAGACGTGATCCACGGTCCCTATGGCCATCATCAGATCGCAGGCTTTCCCCGGCACAATTTCCCCGGTCCCTAGGACGGCATACGGAAACCCCCATCTGGTCTCAAACTCGGAGTAGAGCGGCCCGAGCAATTCGCTACCCAATGGTGGCAGGAGGGCAACCCGCGGAAACGTGCGGGCAAGCAGGTTGAGAGCAAACACGGTGATCGCACGCACCAGGGGTGTTGCGAAGGCTTCCGTCGTCGTAGCTAAGCCCACAGTCACATCGAGCGAGGCTAGCCCTGCTTGCTCCGCCTTCAGGCCGCTCATGTCAATGATTAGTCTCTGTGTGCGATCCAGGAAGGCCGGAATTGTCGTTACAGTCATCAGGGGTCATCCCCTTCATTTGAGTGGCAGGTACACCGCACCCGTGCATCGCGGGTCATTCAACGCCTTGTCCAGGTTCCCGAGAACCGCCCCAATGTGAATCTCTTCGGTTCCCAGATACTTCAGGGCGTCTGTCGAGTCCGGGACGAAGCTTCTGATGCCACTCAAGCAGACAAATGGTCGAGAGCCATTCGTCCTAAACACGTAGTTGCCGTCAAAGGGCCATTTCGCCTCGGCCGGTCGCTGTAACGCGGGCAGGAAATGGACGGCGACAGGCATGAGAGGATACTCGTCGGCAACTATGGCGAGGCGGAAGACCTCGCCTGTTGCTCGCTGCACCATGTCGACGGTTAGGTTAACGCCGGTCAGGTTGATTGTCCAACCGGCAGCACGGATACGCTGATCAAGCTTTCTCAAGTGAGACGAAAGCAGTCGATGGGTAGCTAACGGATGCATCCTTACCCCACCCGGGGCCGGCGTTCCAAGCGCACCCTCGAGCCATTGCGGATTGAAGTATTCTCGATCTTGGACTCCGGATCCAGACGCTGCCCCTCAAAGGTGAGGTCATAGACCCGGATGTCGACCCCAATACCCAACTCCCTAGCTGCTTCGCGCATCAGGTGCTCGACCTTGTTTTCTACGTTGGCTTTGACCAACACGGTCTCCCCGTCCATGGTCTCGACGGTCACTTCGACGGTCTTCTCACTCACGGCTTGTACCTCCCGGTTAGGATTCCTCTGAAACACATTCTCGGCGAACCTGGCCCACCTGTTGCAGGCCACAGTTGCCTCCTCGCCCCTCTCTGCCGACCGGTGCAGAATCCGACAACGGGTGCAACAGGATAGCGGCTTTCGACGAGTAATACCTCTTGGAAGGTTCCGGGTTTCCCGAGGAGTGATCGTGGGGGGTGAGGTTCGTTCCCGACAGAGTCACTCGCGGTGAACTGGATACCCACGCTGAGGAAACCGATGAGGAATGGGCATCTCGATTTGTCCGGTTCGGAAGCATCTGGCTGCTCCCGGACTCACTAACCGGGGTCATAACCAGGGAAGGCAGGAGTGGTCTGCATCCTTGGGTCGTAGTCGGCGAGTACCGCGCCCCGATGCCGATCGTCAGTTGTGCCCTTGGGACTACCCAAAGGCACGGCCGAACGTCTATCAGCATACCTGCGGGGAGTGTCTACAGTCTGCCTGAACGAACTCATATCGTGCCCAGAATGAGGAGACCATTGAGGGTCGCTTGGCTTAGGGCATACAGGGATCAGTCTAAGGGCCAATTGGCGGAGCCCTTTCTGGAGCAACTCCGCCAAGCCCTCATGCAGTTGGAAGGCGGGCGGTAGGAGTTGCCTGATCTCGATGGCCTGAGGCTGGAATATTCCCGCCAGGGACTAACCCAGGGTCTCTACGATACCGTCCGCAAGGCGGTAGCGGCGTTCGTCTGGGTGAGAAGACCCCCAAGCTGGCGAGGACTCGACGGTCGCTGGGATGCCGACGCCATCTTGGCCCTTACTGACGACCTGCTAATAGGGCCTTTATCGCGCTCTAAGCTTGGTGACCTGTTGACTACCGCCTCCAACTTATCCGAGTTTGAGAAAGGCCTTGAGCATGTAGTCGGAGACCATCTTCGAAGAACGACAGGCCGCGGCCCCCTGGGCAACCTGAAAGAGCAGATAATTCGCGCGCTTGAGGCGAGCACCGACTTTGTCGCTCTTTCGAAGAGAGGTCGCCGAAGAGAATGGGTGTGGGGACTCGCCAAGTGGGAACACGACGCTGAGAGAGCGGGGGATGCGGCGAACGTCGGTGATGCTGTGCGCTTCCTTAGGACAATGGTCAGGCCCAGATACGGTCCTTCGGCCGGCAAGCGTCCGCCAGCCATACGCCCTAAGGACTTGAAGGAGTTCTTGGCACAGCTATTCGAGTCTACCGGAGAATACTGGGTGCTAAAGGACATAATGTATCTGATAGCCGACACCGTCGGACTAACGTCAGAGGGAACCTATCCCGTCCCTGATCTGTCATGGGTAATGGGTCAGAGCGTGGATCCCCTTGACATGGTCGAGCACTCAGAGGCCAGGGGATTGGCCCTCCGCTTTTTCGTGGGGTGTTCTCCACCCGAAAAAGCCATCCTACGCGGATTAGCGTCTGAGATGGGGAACCTAGACATGGTAGCCCAGGGTAGTGGCTTATCAAAGGCGACGGTATCTCGTCGGTCTCGGGCTCTCCTGAGAAGGCTCCATACCGCTTGCGGTGAGCCCGGGGAGACTCAAGCCGTATGGCATGAACTCATGGACGTAGCTGTTGACACGGAGGTCTAGAGGAGGGTTATCATGCATCGTGAGGTCTGCCCGTCCAACGGCAGGCTACTCGCTTTCCTATTGGGCGAGATGCCGTCAGAGGAAATGGGCGAGTTGAGGCAACACTTTGATCGCTGTAAAGACTGCCAATCACGCCTCGTGGACCTGCGAGCAGCACTGTGTGAGGATTTGGGGTTCCTAAAGGAACAAGTGCCTGAGATAGTGTCCGCCGTTCACACGCCCCGGGCCAAGCACGGCTTCGATAAGGAAATGCCTTCCCGAGCAAGTGCTGGGGACTTATACCTGGTGCGTTCAGCTGAGGGGAGCGTCAGACGACTCGTTCTGTGCCTGGACTCCCCGGAACCCAATGAGCCTGTCGTCGCTGCGTTGATATCGGGTGAGCTGGAAATGGCGTCAGACCAGGATATGATTATTGGTGAAGAGGATTCTCCCGTGGGCTTCTCAATAATGGTGGAGTCGTGGAATCAGTTCCCTGTAAGAGCCTATCAAAGGGAGAAGTTCTTCGGGTCTGTGGATAAAGAACTGGTTCTTGCTGTCACGCGGCTAGGTCGGTCCCCGAATGCAGCACCTTATCCGGGGCTTCGAGTAGGCATCGGACTAGCGAACTCAGATGATCCACGCATTGGTTTTCAGCTGTCAGAAACGGACGCAACAGGGGCCTTGAGTGCGCCCTCTTTCGATCTAACTGTTGAAGAGAGTCCAGCCATTAGCAACCAGGTTGATAATGAGCACAGGCAGTCGGGCTTCCGGCGTTTGGTTGACCTTCAGGAACAGCTATTTGACTATGCCCTGGTGCATTGGAGCGTTGGGCTTTCCGAACAGGCTATGACCACCTGCGCAGCGGCTTGCACTTATGGAACGCAGGTGGCAGCAGACTTTGCCATTCATGGGGATGTTGGCCCGTGGTCAGCTCTCTGCTTGGATTTCGGCAGCAGTGCCCTGACTGTAAGCCGGCTGGATGCTTCCACAGCCTCTCTGGTCTTTAGCGGAAGCGGGCCAGGTAGTCAGTGTCGGCTAGGGCCCAAGGAATCTTTGGAAACCGAGACCGTTTTGGTGGATGGCATACCTACGGTGATGGACATGGATGAGTTGGCTGCGGTAAACACGGTTATTGTTGATAAGGGCCGCCCAGGAGAGGAGAGCAGGCATGAGTGACAAGGGCTTAAGAGGACAGCATCTGGACATACGTGTTGGCGATTCGGCGGCCGCAAGCCGCCGGAAACCCACAAGAATCAGAACTGTCTACGTGCGTAGGAAAGCCTTCGACGACACCTTATGCTCACTGCGATTGGCCGCCCCCAGGGAGGGTTACCTTGTATGGACGGGCAGAATCAGCAACGGTGAGGATGCCGTCATTCAGACCGCCTTCCCATTTTCTGGGTACGCCACCAAACGGTATGCAGAGGCTAATGGCCGTGATCTCGACCGGCTCAGACAGCACCTTCTTCAAGCTGGCGACTTCGTATTCACACAGGTTCACAGCCATGCTGGCGTGGCTTTCCATTCCCCAACCGACAATATCCACGCTTTCTCTCTGAAAAGAGGCTTTTTCTCTATAGTCGTCCCGGATTTCGGGCGAGCCCAGATGAAGGACCTCACCGGCTGCGCGGTATACGAGTTGGCCGACAAGTGGCAGCGCCTCAGTGACGATGAAGTCCTGAGACGATTCGTGCTTATTGAGTAAGGGCTTTCGCTCTTCTCCAGCCTTACAGATGCTGACTCTTGCGGCTGATTTTTGTTCGGGTGAACGGGGACTAGAGCGAGTGGCAGCCGGGATTCCGCCAGCTGCCACTTGCCTTCTTCATGGGTCGCCGTGCCCCGAGTTGCGGGTGGAAGTACGAGGTTCGTCTGATTCCAGATACAGTAAGCGCAATCTGAGCAATGGATTGTCCGCAGGCTAGACCGGCTCGAACCTGGCCGTGAAGTGGCGCAGGACGGGCGGCTCGTAGGTGAAGCGGAGGCCGCGGATGGACTCGCGCCGGGCGTGGACCCGCTTGACCACTTCGGCCACGTAGTCCAGGTGCGACTGGGTGTAGACGCGGCGCGGGATGGCCAGTCTGACCATCTCCAGGGCCGGGTAGATGTTCTCGTGGGTGGCCGGGTCACGGCCTTCCAGGACGGTGCCGATCTCGACCGTCCGGACCCCGCCCTCCACGTACAGTTCGACCGAGAGGGCCTGAGCCGGGAAGTGGTCTTGGTGGAGGTGCGGCAGGAAGCGCTTGGCATCCAGGTAGACGGCGTGGCCGCCGATGGGCTCGATGATCGGGACGCCCGCGTCGATGAGCTTCTGGCCGAGATAGCGGACCTGCCCGATACGGGCCTTGAGGTACTCCTCGTCGAGGACCTCGTCGAGGCCGCGAGCCATCGCCTCGAGGTCGCGACCGGCCAGCCCGCCGTAGGTGACAAAGCCCTCGAAGAGGATGGCCCAGACCGAGCACAGGTGGTAGGTCTCCTCAGAGCGGAGGGCGACGAAGCCGCCGATGTTCACCAGAGCGTCCTTCTTGGCGCTCATCGTGCAGCCGTCGGCGTAGGAGAACATCTCCTTGACGATCTCGGGGATGGACCGGTCGTGCTGGCCGGGCTCCCGCTCCTTGATGAAGAAGGCGTTCTCGGCAAAGCGGGCGGCGTCGAGGAAGACCGGCACGCCGTAGCGGTCGGCGATCTCTCTGACCCCCCGCAGGTTGTTCAGGGAGACGGGCTGGCCGCCGCCGGAGTTGCAGGTGATGGTAACCATCACCATCGGCACGTCGGCCCTGGCCGTCCCATCCGGGCCGACCTTCGAGGCCAGGAACTTGTCCAGCTTCTTGAGGTCCATGTCGCCCTTGAAGGGGTGGTGGGCGACCGGGTCGTAGACGGCGTCGATGGCCAGGTTGACCGCCCTCGCCCCGCGGTGCTCGACGTGGGCCTTGGTCGTGTCGAAGTGCATGTTGTTGACCACGGCCTGGCCCGGCTTGACCATGGTGGCGAAGAGGACGTGCTCGGCGGCCCGCCCCTGGTGGGTCGGGATGACGTAAGGAAACCCCATCACCCGGCGGACCGTGTCCCTCAGGCTGTAGAAGTTGCGGCTGCCGGCATAGGCCTCGTCGCCGGCCATCAGCCCGGCCCATTGGCGGTCGGACATGGCCGAGGTACCGCTGTCGGTGAGGAGGTCGATGAAGACGTCCTCGGAGGGCACGGCGAAGAGGTTGTAGCCGGCCTCCCGGACGATTCGGACGCGCTCCTCGATGGTGGTCTTCCTGATCGGCTCGACGACCTTGATCCGGTAGGGTTCGGGTTCGAAAGTCGGACCCACGTGGTCACCTCCAAGTTTAGGTCGGGCTTCCCTGATGGATTTCTTTGGCCGCCGGTCGTTTCCTCCACGGATTGGGTCCCGTCCGTTCCTCCCCGGATTCCTCCGGGGCCATGACGGGAAGAGTAGTACCGGACCCAGCTTGGCCATAAACCTGAAGGGGGCATTGGAAGTGCCAAAGCCAAAGGCGGCCGTAGTCTATTACAGCTCCACCGGGACCAACTACCACCTGGCGTCGGCGGCGGCGGAGGGGGCCGACGTCTACATCTTCAGCACCCCGACCCGCTACGGAACCATGGCCGGCCAGATGAAGCAGTTCCTCGACACCACCGGGGGCCTCTGGGCCCAGGGAAAGCTGGCCAACAAGGTGGCCACGGCGACCAACGGCGACGTCGGGGATAAGGAGCTGGCGGCCGCTCGCCACCAGGCCAAGTGGGCGGTCCAGGTGGCCGAGTGGATCATGGCCGGACACGAGGCGGCCTCGGTGGGGGCCAGACACTGAGCGACAAGGCGGCGAAGGGCGAAGGACGAAGGGCGCCCCCCCGGAAGGGAGGGGCGCCTTGAAGGAGTTGGGGGGGGGGCGGTCCGTCCCCCCGAAGCCTGGTCCAATAAATGGATAGTCGGACCAGACTTCCGAGAAGGGGGGCACCCCCTGCCGTCCCCCGCTCGGACTCGCCCCGGGGCTCGCCCCGGAACTCGCCCCGGGCCCTGGCCGGACCGTTCCGGAGCGCCGCCCTAGGCCCGGCCGGTGGCCAGCTTCTCCCGCCCGCCGCTGAGCTCGTAGATCCAGAGAGCCGCCAGGTGGCTGGCGACGGCCAGGACGAAGGTCCAGAAGACGTTCCATTGCAGGTAGATGAGGAGCTCCAGGGGGGAGACGAAGGGGTACTGGATGAGGGTGGCCCCGACCGAGAACATGAAGATGTAGAAGACCCGGGAGACGTTGTTCACCGGATAATAGTGGATGAACAGCATGACCTCGGGGATCCAGACCAAAAGGACGAAGAACGGGATGCCGTAAACGGTCGGGCCGGCGAAGGCCAGGCGGTAGCGCCACAGACCAAGGACGTCCACGGCCAGGTACTGGATGGCCAGGGTGTAGAAGAAGCCGGCGACGAAGCCGTACGGCAGGAGGCCCAAGAAACGGCGGCGCAAGAGGAGTAAGGCGACGGCGTAAGCCCCGACCAGCAGGATGACCCAGGCCCAGACCGGGTTGACCAGGAAGACCAAAGACAAAACACCCCCCGCGGCCTAGTCTCCCCATGGCCGGCGGGGGATATTTTTGTCGTCACGGGTGGCCGCTCTTCTTGTTGCGGATGGCCGCCTCGCCTTGGTTATCGCCGGGCGACCGCGCCCTCCCCGACCACCTGGACCTTCAACAGGTTGGTCGAACCGGGCACGCCCACCGGGACGCCGGCGGTGATGACCACTGTGTCGCCCTTCTTGATCAGACCGGCCGCCAGCGAGCGGTCGACGGCCGCGGTCAGCATGGCATCAGTGTCGGTGATCGGCGGGATGATCACCGGCTGGACCCCCCAGACCAGCGTGAGGCGGCGGGCGACCCGCTCGTGCGGCGTGGCCGCCAGGAGGGGCAGGCCGGGGCGGAAGCGGGCGATGGCCCGGGCGGTGTGGCCCGAGGCGGTCGCCGTGAGGATGGCCGCCGCTCCGAGCCTGGCGGCGACGGCGCAGACGGCGCGGCTGATGGCGTCGGTGACCCCGGTGTCCTCGCCCCCCACCGTCTTCTCCAGGAAGGCCTGGTGATCGAGGGCTGTCTCGGCCCGTTCGGCGATGCGAGCCATGGTGGCCACCGCTTCCACCGGATGCCTGCCGATGGCCGTCTCGGCCGAGAGCATCACCGCGTCGGTCCCATCGAGGATGGCGTTGGCCACGTCACTGGCTTCGGCCCGCGTCGGGACGGGCTTTTCGACCATCGACTCAAGCATCTGAGTGGCCGTGATGACCGGCTTCCCGGCCGCCCTGGCTTTGGCGATCATCGACTTCTGGAGGAGCGGCACCTCTTCGGCGGGAATCTCGACGCCGAGGTCGCCGCGGGCGACCATCAATCCATCGGTGGCTTCCAGGATGGCCTCGAGGTTGGCCAGGCCGTCGGCGTTTTCGATCTTGGCGATGACCGGCTGGTCCCCGCCGATGTCGGCGATGGTCCGTTTGATCTCCCGGACGTCTTCACCCCGGCGGACGAAGGAAGCGGCGATGTAGTCGATCCCGGCCCGCACGGCGAAGGCGATGGCCAGACGGTCCTTCTCGCTTAGGGCCGGCAACCCGAGGCTGGCCCCGGGGAGGATGAGCTTCTTCCCGTCCAAGAGATGACCGCCGGCGAGGACCCGGGCGACGACCACCGGCCCCTCCACCCTGACGGCCTCGAGGACCAGGTTGCCATCGTCCATCAGGATGCGCTGCCCGGGGCGGACATCGCCGGCCAGTCCGGCGTGGTCGGTTCTGACCGTCAGAATGGCCTTCGGTGACGCGGGTGCGGGCCCGACGGGGGACGGCGCGGCCGCCGGACCCGCGGCCGCCGGGACGAAGGCCAACTCCTGCCCGGCGACGATGTCCGCCCCGCCGGCGGGAAGGCCGGAGGTACGGACCTCGGGCCCGGCGATGTCGGCGATGGTCGCCAGACGCACGCCCAAGGCTTCGGCGGCCCGCCTGGCTGCGTTCAGCCTGGCCTGGTGTTCTTCGTGGCGGCCGTGGGCCAGGTTCAGGCGGACGACGTTGAGCCCGGCCCTGAGCATGGCCTCCAGCGTCGACTGATCCTGGCTCGCCGGCCCCAGGGTGGCGATGATCTTGGTGCGATGCACCCGGACCCCTCCTCACGTGGATCGCAACCTAAGCAAACAAAAACAGACGTCTGACGACGCCTGCGGTCGGTCGGCTCTCACCCCGCGGTGGCGGCCCGATCCATCCGGGCCACGGCTTGGCGCCGCCGGCCCTACCGGCCGAGGACGCTGAACAGGATGTCATGGGCTTCTTCGACTTCTCCCTCGGGCACCAAGACCTCGACTGAACCCGACGCCCCCAGGTGTGGAACCCCGAGAGTCCGCAACATCACCAGCACGCCTTCCTTACTGAGGATCTCCTTGAGCATCTCGGCGATGGACATGTTGGGGGCGATGTAGACGACGGTCCACACGCTTGCTCAGGCCCTCCTTAGAACTGCTTAGCGAGTGTCGGCTGGGGCTTGGCCGGTTCCGCCGCTAGCTAGACTAGTGTTTGACCGCGCGAGCGTCGGCTATTCCTTCGTTACCTGTCCCTCTATTCCTCTTTTTCGGCCGCGCAGCCCAAGATTTACTGGCCCGCGCGGGGTCCTTGGGCGCTTCGTTCGCCCCATTGGTCGGTAATTCCTTCTTTGCCGAACCGGTCATAATAGGGAGGATGCCGAAGAAGGCAAAATCGCGGGGTGCACGGAGGTGTCTCACTTGACCAAGGAGACGGCAAACGAGCAAGGCAAGAGGGTTCAGGGACCGCCGGAAGGGCTGGTCATCGAGGAACTGAGGGATACGGCCAAGGCGCCGTCGGGGCCGCCCAAGACGGCCTTCGAGCGGCTCCAGCAAATGGTCTCGACGATGAAGACGACGGCCCGTTCCGAGCAGATGGTCACCGAACGGGAGCTGCAGAGCGCTCTCAGCCTGGCCTCGGAGAAGGTCGGCGACGCGCAGCGGATGGAACAGATCGCGGCTCAGATCGACAAGGTCATCGGATCGTTGCACGAGGGCAGCGAATCGGTCAAGGCCAACCCGGCGTCCTTCCTGCGACCGGTCGAGCAGTTGCGGACGAAGATCGGCGAACAGCAGCTGATGGCCGGGGCCACCGTGACTCGCTCGCTCCAGCAGGCCGTGGCGGCGATGGCCGAGGCCCAGGCGGCGATGATGCAAGGCGCGGCCCTCACCGGTATGGCCGCACAGGTCAAGGAGTTCGAGGAATCGACCAGGCTCTTGACCGGCGTCGGGACGGGCTCGTCCGGGTCCGGACCGGGCTCGTCCGGGTCCGGGCAAGGCGGCCAGAGCTCCGGCGGCGGGCAGTCGCGGACCCCGGACAAGGACAAGGAGTCGCGGCAATTGCCGATCCTGTAGGGCCCGCGGTTTCACGATTGGCGCGGGCCTCTCGCGTGGGCCAGCTTGGCCGCGGCGGCCGCGGCCACCCCGGCGATCAGGTCGTCGAGGAAGGTGTGGACCTGCCAGGGCTCGCCGCGACAGCCGTCCGGCGGGGCTCTCCGGCCGCGTTCCCCCTTGCCCCGGCCATGCAGCCGCCCCAGCACCCCCGGCTTCTCGTGATCCAGGTAGCCGAAGTTGGTCAGGCCGATCGACCCGTAAACGTTGATTATCGACAGGGCCAGGATCTCATCGACCCCGAAGAGCGGGTCGTCATCAGCCACGACGGTCAGGAGGGGCTCCGGAAGGAGCCCCTTTTCGGCCAGCACATCAAGGGTCACCCCGGTCAGGATGGCCTGCTGGACTTCTCGCTTTTGCAGGACCCCGCGCACACCGGCCAGGCACTCGGCCGGGGTCAGGTCTGGGCAATGCTTGCTCTGCAGGGCGTGGACGATATCGGCGACCTCGGTCAGCTCCACCCCGCGCTCGGCGAGGACGGCGATGACCAACTCATCGGTGCATAGGAGACGGCCCTCGGGCAACCAGCTTCCCCCCCACCCACGAAACGCTTCACTATATGCGGTGGGGGTTGGTGTGCCGCACATTATCGGCGCCGATGGTCTCGCTGAGCTTGTCCAGGAGGGTCTCCCGGCCGTCGACCCAGAAGGCCGGCTTGAGCCTGATGACCCGTCCGGTCTGGCCCAGATGCAGGAACACCGGGCATTTCCCCGGGTGAGCCTGGAGGAGCCGCCGGAGCTCGGGGGCGAGGACGTCGGCCGACGCAGCGGCCGGGTCGACATCGGCCAGGCGCAGGTGGAGGGCCGGTTCTCCCCCGCCGCCGACACCGCCGCCGGTGCCCAGGGCGACGACGCTCTCGGCGATGACCTTGATCTCCGGTGGGGCGTCGCCGCTATCGCGACCGGCCCTGCCCTCTT
>DASXUT010000079.1:0-47500 GCA_036504675.1 Bacillota bacterium
TGGCTGCCGGCCGGGCCGTCACGGCCGCGGTCGCCGGTGGGGCCGGCCGGTTCCGCCGACCGCGACCACCTGGCCAGTGACCGGCGCGAGGCCGAAACAAGAGCCGTCGAATCATCGCCGGGAATGATCCGACGGGTCCTGGTCCCCCTTCGATCGGTCGGCGAGGGGTTGGGAGCCGCGGTCGACTGGGATGGCCAGTCTAGCGTGACCCGCCCGGGCTCGTTAGGGGCTCTTAACGCAGGAGGCCGCCCACATGGGCGACCCTTTCGGTTTCCCGGCATGGTTTCTGGGGGCAGCGGCAGGAATTCTGTCAACCACGGCGAAACAGATTTCCTACCTGCAAAACTTGTACACAGCTTGTACACAGATTGTGAATAACTCGCCCTTGCCGGGTGTTCCCATGGAGGGACTAGGCGGTGCAAATCGAGATTCGCGGCGTCGAGCGTCTGAGTTTCCGTGAACGCCAGGTTGTTTCCCTAAAAGAGATGGGGCTCAGCAACGCCGACGTGGCCGCCCGATTGCGCCTGAGCCCGGCCACCGTGGCCACCCTTTACAGCCGGGCGAAGAACAAGGGCTATCAGGTGGTCATCATCATGAGCGGGGACCCGTTGAATGTCTTCGATTCCAGTGAGCCGGTCGAGGACGAACCGGAGGACCACGATTCGCCGAAGCAGTAGCCGATCAGGTCTCGTCTGATTAAACCGCTCAGAAGGAGGATGACGGCCATGGCCCACCCACTCGCTGGCACGTCTCGGACGTCGCTGGTCGATTATGACCGAGATCGGGTCGGCACCGTCATCCGCCCGGCGGCCGCCCGGCGGCGCGCCGCCGCCAAGAGCCGGCCGAGGATCAAGGTTCGTTTCGGCCGGTTGCTGCTCGTCCTCTCCGTCGCCTATGGCTTCTTCCTCTTCGGTACGCAGGAATTCCGGATGTACCAGCTCAAGGTCCAAGAGCACAGAGTTCAAGGCGAAATCGATCGGCTCCGCCGGGAGAACCAAGATCTGGGCGAACAGATAAAATTCATGCAGAGCGACGAATACGTCGAAAAAGTGGCTCGCGAACAGCTCGGTCTGGTCAAAGATGGAGAGATACCGTACTACAACGGCACCCCGGGCGACCCCGGGAAGATCAAGAATGGGTCTGGATACTGAGGGTCAGGTGATTTGACGGCTTGACGCTGCAGGCTGGTTCTTGTATAATTTTGATTTGCAGATTATGAATCGAATAGGAGGACCAAGCCGCGGTCATGCAGTTGGAGGTCGGCCAAATCGTCGAGGGGACCGTCACCGGAATCACGCATTTCGGCGCTTTCGTGGAGATTCCGGGGGGTAAGACCGGATTAGTCCACATCTCAGAAGTGGCCGATGCCTACGTTCGGGACATCAAGGACTATCTCAAAGAAAAAGACAAGGTCAAGGTGAAGATCCTCTCGGTTGATCCGAAGGGAAAAATTGGCTTGTCCATCAAGCAGGCCAATCCCAACCGGCCAGCCGCTCATGGCCGGCGCCCCCCCAACCGGGAAGCCCGGATGTCCTTCGAGGACAAGCTGGCCAAGTTCATGAAGGACAGCGACGAACGCATCTCCGATCTCAGGAAGAGTACCGATTCCAAGCGGGGCGGACGCGGCGCGGGGCGGCGGGAGGGCGCCTGACGGCGGCGGCCAGTGGCCCCGGCCGGTTTCAAAGGTGACTTCAGGAAGCATGGCATTCCGGAAGGAATGCCTTTCTATTTAGTCGCCCGAGGCCGCCAAAGTCGTCAAGGAAAAACCAGCAAGCACCCAAGTTTGGTGAGGTTATCGACCTTGACGCTGATAGGTGATTATAATATAATCAGTCGTGGCCTTCGTCCGGAACAGGCGATGGCCGCGGGAACACGTCGCGGGGTAGAGCAGTCTGGTAGCTCGTCGGGCTCATAACCCGGAGGCCGTAGGTTCAAATCCTACCCCCGCAACCAAAAAACTCCGGCCGGCGCCAGACGGCCATCCACCGGGCACCAGGCGGCGTAGCTCAGTTGGCTAGAGCATGCGGTTCATACCCGCAGTGTCGGTGGTTCAAGTCCACCCGCCGCTACCGTTCTTCGGGCCATTAGCTCAACTGGCAGAGCAGGCGACTCTTAATCGCAAGGTTAGAGGTTCGATTCCTCTATGGCCCACAATTGAACAGTCTGGCCCCATGGTCAAGTGGCCTAAGACACCGCCCTTTCACGGCGGTAACTCGGGTTCGAATCCCGATGGGGTCACTAGCCTTGTCGCAAGGGCGACAAGGTTTTTTCTTTTTCTGTCACCGATGTCGTCGGCCCGCGATTCGTGGTCCCCGTCCGGCCCCAGGCCCCCTGCCCCTGTCGTACGCTCGCCGGCCGGCTGGCCGAGTTACGACAATAATCATGACCTGGGCTGGGTTAAGATTGGGCCAGCCGGTTGGTTCCCCCGGCCGGACCCACCGGTAGCAAGGGTCCGGGCCGGCACCCGGGTTACCACGGGGGGTGTCAAGGCCGACCAGATGGGCATCGTACATGAGCGCTCGCCATCCATGAAGGCCGGTGCACCGCGATGGTGGCCGCGGTCGGTGAGCCGCCGGCTGACCGGCCTCGACCTAGCTTTCGGCGGGCTCGGGTTCCTCCTGGGCCGGGCCTCGGTGGCCGGTCTCCTGGATCCGTTCGGGGTGGCCTTCGTCGCCGCCGTCACGGTGGTCCGGCCGCGTTCCGCCCTATTCGCCGCAACCTGCGCCTTCCTCGGATCGCTGGCCGGCCAGACCTGGGCCAGGGCCCTCGAGGTGGCGATCATCCTCTTCCTCCTGGGACCGGCCTTGACCGCCGTGCGGGCGGGGGCGGCCCAACTGCGCCGTCGTGGCGTGGTCACGGCCCTCTCCGTCTTCGGATTATCGCTCTTCGTCCGCGAGGCCGTTACCGTCATCACGTCGCCGGATTCCTTCGCCCTGCTGACGGCCGGCTTCGATGCGGTCCTGTCGGCGGTGCTGGCGGTGATCTTCACCCCAGCGGTCGATTTCTTGCAGGCCGGAAGGCCCGAGACAATCGACCGGGACCAACTGGTCTTCGTCGGGATCATGACGGCCGCCGCCGCCGCCGGGCTGTCCGGGATCAAGCTCGGGCCCTACGCCGTGGACGGGATGGTCGCGGCCTACCTGGTGATGGCCCTGGCCTCGCGGGGCGGCCTTGGTCTCGGGGCCGCCGCCGGAGTTCTCGTCGGTCTCGTGGGCGGTCTCCGCACGGGCCTGGCCGCGTCCTCAATCGGCTTGGAGGGTCTGGCCGGGCTTCTCGCCGGGATGTTCTCCGGCCTGGGCAAGGTCGGAGTGATCGCCGGCTACCTCCTCGCCAGGGCGGTCCTCGGGGCCGGCCTGGGCTTAGTCGAGGACCTACCGTTGCTGCTCATTCCGGCGGCGGCCGGGGCCATTCTCTTCGCCATGACCCCGTCGGCCACCCTGACTAGGCTGCTCGGGCCGGTGGAGGAGTCCGACGGCGGCCCCGGGCGGCGTCTGGACTCGGCGTCACCCATCGAGGCTCTCTCCTTCGGCGCGACCGACGAGGACGCCGATGGCCCGCCAATCGAGAGCCAGTACGCGGGACCCAACGCCGAGACGGTCGGCCGTTTGGTCGGGCTGTTCAATGACTTGGCCGGGGCGATCCAGGAGGTGGCCGCCGCCGGTCCGTCCAGGGAGGACCCGCTTCCGGCCTACTTCGAGTCGGTCAGCACCCAGGTCTGCGAGCGGTGCAGCCTTTACGGTCCATGTTGGAAGGACAACCTCCGGGACACCTATCGCCGGCTGATGGACCTGTGGAACAAGGCCGAGGCCGCCGGCGGCTTGACCATCGAGGATTACCCAAAGGGCGGCCGCCGCTGCTCCAAAGTGGGCGAGGTGGTCCTGGCCGCCGACTTCTGTCACCGCGCCGAACGGCTCCGACGGTCGACCCGGGAGCGCCTGCGGTACAGCCGGCTGGCGATGGCCGACCAGTGCAAGGGGGTTGCCTCCATTTTGGCCGAAGCGGCGGCCAAGGACGGCCGGAACGGTCAGGTCGAGCGCCGCCTGGCCCAATCGGTGAGGAGGGCCTTGGCCCGGGCGCCTGGGCCAAGCCAGGAGGTTGAGGTCAGGGTCGGCGGCGGCCGCCCGGTCGTGTCCATCCGCTCCCGGCCTTGCGAGACCGGGGACCTCTGCCGCGGGACCCTGGCTCCGCTGATTTCCGAGGCTGTCGGCACGGAAGTCGTCCCGCTCTGGCCGGACTGCGCCGATCAGGCCAGGCGTCCCTCGTGTACCCAGGTCTTTCGGAGCCACCTGCCGCTGGGCTGCGCGGTCGCCGTAGCCAGCCGGTCCAAGGATGGTCAGGCCGTCTCCGGCGATTCCTATCTGGCCAAGGAGCTTGACGACGGCCACATGGTCCTGGCCCTCAGCGACGGGATGGGGGCTGGCGCCGGGGCGGCTCGGGAGAGCCGTACCGCCGTGGCCCTTCTGGAACGACTCCTGGAATCGGGCTTCGGAGTCGATGCCGCGGTCAGGACGATCAACTCAGTCCTCCTCCTGCGGACGCCCGAGGACACCTTCGCCACCATCGACCTGGCCGTCATCGACCTGGCCACGGGGGATTGCGACTTCACCAAGATCGGGGCCTGCCCGAGCTACCTGCGGCGGGGCGAGCGGGTCGCGGCGATCAGGGCCTCCTCCGTCCCGGCCGGGATCCTTGGCGAGATCGACGTCGAGCCGGAGCACTGGCGGCTGCGCCCGGGGGATACCCTGATCATGGCGACCGACGGGGCGTTGGTCAAAGGGGACAAGGTGACCGGCCGCGAGGCCGACCTCGTCCGCCGGTTCAAGGCTGTGGGGGATGGCCCGCCCCAGGGTGTCGCGGCCAGCCTGATGGAATCGGTCGGTGAGACCGGGGCGCTCTGCGACGACCTGACGATTCTCTGCGCCCGGATCGAATCCCGCTAGAGGTCCGTCTTACCGGCCCCGAGGCGGGTCCTTCGTCCCCATACCTCAACCCGCATTCCTCCCCCCAATCCTGGCGCGGTGTGGCGTTTCGGCCACACCGTCCTTTTTGTCCTCGGGGCGCCGCGGCAGGGATGGTTCCGCGAAGCGCCGAAATGACTGGAAAGCGCTGGGCATAATAGGCCGGGAGGTGGCGGGCGTGGATCCCTTCGTGGCCAAGGTCAGGGCGGCGACGGAAGAATACGGACTCTTGGCGCCTGGTGACGGGGTGGTCATCGGCGTCTCCGGCGGTCCGGATTCCCTAGCCCTCCTCTTAGCCCTAAAAGAGCTGTCCGCCGATTACCGCCTTCAGTTGACCGTGGCCCACCTTGACCACGGGCTACGGGGAACGGCGGCCGAGGCCGATGCGGCCTTTGTCGGCCAACTGTCGACCCGGCTCGGGCTGCCGATCGTCCTAGGTAAGGCCGACGTCCCAGCCCTGGCGGAAGCCCGTGGCCTAGGTCCGGAGGAAGCGGCCAGGGAAGCGAGGTACGCCTTCCTGGCCCAGGTGGCGGAGGACCGCCACGCGCGGAAGGTCGCCGTCGGCCACACCCAGAACGACCAGGCGGAGACGGTCTTGATTCGGCTGATCCGCGGCACCGGGACCGACGGTTTGGCCGGGATGGCGGCGGCCCGACCGCTTGGAACGGCCATCCTCATCCGCCCGCTCCTCGAGGTGACCCGGGAGGAGACCGAGGGCTACTGCCGCCGGCTCGGCCTGGTCCCTCGCGAGGACGCCACCAACCACGACTCGGCCTACGTCCGTAACCGCGTCCGCAGCCGTCTATTGCCCATCCTGATCGGGGAATTTAACCCGTCGGTCGTCGCCGGGCTGGCCGACCTGGCCCGCCGGATGGGCGACGAAAGCCGCCTGCTGCAATCCATCGCCGGTGAGGCCTTCCGGCGGGTCGCCGCCGAGGATGAACTGGCCGGCGTGAGGCTGGATCTGAAGGGCCTCCTGGCTGAGCCTCCGGCCATTGGGCGCCGCCTGGTGCGCCATGCCGTCCGACTGGTTGGCGAGGGGTCGGGGCCGGCGGCGGAAAGGGTCGAGGCAGCCCTGGATCTTGCCCTCCGCGGGCGGACCGGGGGGGTCGTCCAACTCGGAGCCGGGTGCCGGGCCGTCAGGGAATCAGACAGTCTGACCATCCTACCGTCGGCCGGTCCTCGGTCCGCCTTCGAACCGCTGTCCTTGCCCGTACCAGGTCGGGCCGACCTGGTCGATCTCGGTCTGGCCATAACCGCCGAAGTCCGGCCGCCGGTGGCCTTCCCGGGCGGGGCCGGCGTCGGGCCTGGCGAGGCTTACCTGGACGCCGACGCCGCCTTGGGGCGGTCGAGTGGCGGCCTGTTGGTCCGACCGCGCCGCGCCGGCGACGCTTTCCACCCCCAGGGCGCCCCGGGCCGTCGGAAACTGAAAGATTTCTTGATCGACCGGAAGGTCTCCCGCCGTGAGCGGGAAGCGATCCCCATCGTCGTCCGGGCCGACGACCCGCAAGTCATCCTTTGGGTGGCCGGACATCGCCTCGACGAAGCCTTCACGGTCACCTCGAAGACCCGCCGGTTGCTCCATCTGAAGCTCTTTCGACCAGGCCCATGAGCCACCCGTGGTTTGTTTTTTATGATAGGGTGTGGTAAAATAATCTGGTCATCTGGTGCCACTAAAGGTGGCCAGGTTCAGGCCCTGAGCGGCGCCCCGAGACACGGCCACAGGGCCGCTAATCAGATTACTGACGGAAGGAGGGTCGGTCTTTGAGCAAAGGCATCAGGAGCCTCCTTTTCTATGCCCTAGTCCTGCTCCTAGCCTTGTGGGTGGCCCAGTACTTCAACCAACCGCAGCACCCCAAGACCCCCCTGACATATTCGGATTTCCTCGGTTACGTCAATCAGAACCAGGTCGAAAGCGTCAAGATCGTCGACAAGACGGTCACCGGGAAACTGAAGAACGGGACTGAGTTCTCGACCATCGCCCCGGAAGACCCGACCCTTTACCAGACCCTGCAGTCCAAGGGGGTCAAGGTCGAGTTCGGTCTGCCGCCTCAACCGCCCTGGTGGACCACCCTCCTGACGACCATCCTGCCGGTGGTCTTGGTGGTCGGGGCCTTTCTCTGGATCATGCAACAGAGCCAAGGCGGGGGCAACCGGGTCATGCAATTCGGCAAGAGCCGGGCCCGCCTGCATACTGAAGATAAACGAAAGATTACCTTCGAAGACGTCGCCGGGGCCGAGGAAGCCAAGGAAGAGATGGCCGAAATCGTCGACTTCCTCAAGCACCCCAAGCGCTATCTGGAGATGGGGGCCCGCATCCCCAAGGGCGTCCTGCTCTTCGGGGCCCCGGGCACCGGCAAGACTTACCTGGCCAGGGCCGTGGCCGGTGAAGCCGGCGTGCCCTTCTTCTCCATCAGCGGCTCCGACTTCGTCGAGATGTTCGTCGGCGTGGGCGCCTCGCGCGTCCGTGACCTCTTCGACCAAGCCAAGAAGAACGCCCCCTGCATCGTCTTTATCGATGAGATCGACGCCGTCGGCCGCCAGCGTGGCGCTGGTTACGGCGGCGGTCATGATGAGCGCGAGCAGACCTTGAACCAATTGCTCGTCGAGATGGACGGTTTCGGGGTTAACGAGGGGATCATCGTCATGGCGGCGACCAACCGCCCCGACGTCCTCGACCCGGCCCTGCAGCGCCCCGGCCGGTTCGACCGGCAGATCACGATTGACAAGCCCGACCTCAACGAACGCCTCGCCGTCCTCAAGGTCCACACTCGCGGCAAGCCCCTCGAGCGCGAGGTCGACCTGGAGGTCCTGGCCCGCCGGACGCCCGGGTTCACCCCGGCCGACCTGGAAAATCTGTGCAATGAGGCCGCCCTTCTGGCGGCCCGCCGCCGCAAGAAGAGGATCGGCATGGACGAGCTCGAAGAGGGCATCAACCGGGTGATCGCCGGCCCGGAGAAGAAGAGCCGGATCATGAGCGAGAAGGAAAAGCGGATGGTGGCCTTCCACGAGGCCGCCCACGCCCTGGTGGGCAAGCTTCTCCCCAATGCCGATCCGATCCACAAGGTGTCGATCATCCCGCGAGGCGGGGCCCTGGGTTATGTCCTGCACCTGCCGGTGGAAGACAAGTACCTGATCACCAAGTCCGAGATCCTCGACCGGATCACGATCGCCCTCGCCGGTCGGGCGGCCGAGGAGATGGTCTTTAGTGAGGCCAGCTCCGGCGCGGAGAACGACCTCGAAACCTCGACCAAGCTCATTCGCAAGATGATCATGGAGTTCGGGATGTCCGAGGAGCTCGGCCCCCTCACCTTCGGCAACAAGCAGGACCTGGTGTTCCTGGGCCGAGACATCGCCCGCGACCGTAACTACAGCGAGGAAGTGGCGGCCGAGATCGATAAAGAGGTCCACGACATCGTGACCAGCTGCTATAAGAAGGCCGTGGGCCTGCTGACCGAGAATCGGGCCAAGATGGAGAAGATCGCCGCGGCCTTGCTCGCGCGGGAGACCCTCGAGGCGAACGACATTGACGCTCTACTGGCCGGCGAGGAACTCGGCCCCAAGCGGGCCGGCGAGCCGGGAATGCAGGGCGAGGAGCAGCGCCCGGCCCAGGGGGTCGACTCGAGGCCGGTCCCGAAGATCGGCCTCGTCGCCGATAAACCGCGTCCGGTCTCATAAGACCCCGCGGCCCAAGAGCCCGAAAAGGAAAGCCGCACCAGCCACTGGTGCGGCTTTTGTGTCTCTCTTGGGGCCAGGCTCGGAGCTGCTCGCCTCAAGGGGCCTTTGACTGACCACCGCCGGCCCCGGAGCCGGGGCCCGAAGTGAGCACTTCGCCATAGTGGCGGACCTGGTTTGCGCCCATCTCCTTGGCCAAGAGCACCGACTTCCAGGCCCGCTCGAAGAGCTCGTCGGCGGTTCGAGCGTCCTGCGGGAAGCAGGCGATGCCCAGGCTGATGGTCAACGACCGGACCGTCCGCCCGTCGGCCCAGGCCGGGTGTTCGGCCACCTTCTGCCGGAGCCTCCTGGCCAGGAAATGAGCCCCGGCCGGATCGGTCTCGGGGATGATCAGGGCGAACTCCTCGCCCCCGCAGCGGGCGACGAAGTCGCATCCACGAACGCTGGAGCGGATCAGATTGGCCAAGTCGGCCAGGGTCCGGTCGCCGGACTCCCGACCATGTTCCTGATTGACCGCCGAAAAACGGTCGAGATCGGCCAGGACGAGACTGAGCTGGTGACCGTACCGGGCGGCCCGGGCGACTTCCTCGGCCAGCCGGTAGCGGAAGAACCTCCGATTATAGAGCCCGGTCAGCGGATCGGTCGCCGAATCGGCCAGCGCCGCATTGAGCTCCCCCTCGAGGTGGCGATGGAGGCCGGCGGCCACTTCCCGCTGCTGCCGCAAGGGACCAAGGAGCTCGTTGAACCCAGCCACCAGGCTGCCGAATTCATCACGGGTCTCCAACTTGAGCGGCTCGGGCAGGTCCCCCCGGGCGGTCCGCCGGAAGGCCTTCAAGAGGCGGTCGGCCGGGGCCTTGATCCGGCGGTCGACGATGATCGTCGTCCCGGCCACCAGGGCCGCCAGGCCGACCAAGCCCAGAAGGATCAGACGCGTCCCGAGCCCGGCCGTGGCCGCCAGCCGGTCGGCTTCGGGCAGAGCCCCCAGGGTGTCACCGAGCCCGATCAGGAAGAGGCCGATGAGCCCTCCAATGACGGCGATGAAGATGGCCGTCAGGGGGATGACGAAACGCGACCGCCAGGACAAACCCTTGACAGGAGCCACCCGGATGCACCACCCCGCTTGAACCGACGGTCAAGAGGACCGTCCTGTAAGGATTTGGTTCAACGCGGAGTTGGAAAATCCTTCTGGTGGGGCGGTATGCCGATTTAAACCGGGTTTCGTTACCTAGGTGACGGTGACTCGATGGCCCTGGAACATCGTTGGTTCAAGCACTGGAGCCACTTGGCCCGCCCTTGCGTTCGGGGATCATGAGTGAGGCCGCGATGGAGATCGCCAAGACCAGCAAGATCACGCCAAGCGACAGATCGGTGCGGATGTCGACGAAACCGGTGGTCAGCATCTTCAGGCCGACGAAAGCGAGGATGAAGCCGAGCCCGATCTTGAGGTAACGGAAGTGGTCGATCACCCCGGCCAGGAGGAAGTAGAACGCCCGAAGACCGAGGATGGCGAAGACGTTGGAGCTATATACCAGGAAGGGGTCGCGAGTCACGCCGAAGATGGCCGGGATGGAATCCACGGCAAAGACGACGTCGCTGGTTTCCACGATGATCAGGACCAGGAGGAGCGGAGTGAACATCAGCTTCCCGTCGACCCGGGTCAGGAAGCGGTGTCCGGCAAGCTTCGGTGAGAAGGGCAGGAACTTCTGAACCAGCCTGGCTATGGGGTTGCCCTCGATGTCCATGGTCTCATTACCTTTTTGGAGGGCGATCTTGTAGCCCGAATAGAGCAGGAAGGCGCCGAAGACATAGATGGTCCAGTGGAAAGCGTTGATCAAGCTGATCCCGGCGACGATCATCACCGCCCGCAGGACCAGGGCCCCCAAGATCCCCCAAAAGAGCACTCGGTGCTGATACCTGGAGGGGATGGCGAAATAAGAGAAGATGAGGACAAAGACGAAGATATTGTCAAAACTCAGCGAGCGTTCGATGATGTAGCCCGCCAGGAATTGCAGGGCCGCCTCTCGGCCGGCCCAGAAGTACAGGACCACGTTGAAGAGAAGGGCGACGATGATCCAGACGATGCTCCAGATGGTCGCCTCTTTGATCGAGATCGCGTGGACCTTCCGGTTGAAGACACCGAGGTCCAGCGCGAGGAGGGCCAGAATCAGCGCCGTGAATCCGGTCCAAACCCAGATACCAGCCTGCATAGGTTAACAGCACCCCCGGAACTAGGATGTCCGCATATGAAATGGGACACAGCAAAACCTGGTTCGCTCTGAACCAAGGTCTCGCCGTGTCCCCAAAAAAGAAGGTGACAAACGCAACCGGGGGAAGCCCTAGCCAGGCTAACCCGTATTGACCGATCGCGCTACCTGATCCCTCAGGCTGGCTACTCCCCTTGCGAGGTATTCATCTACGTAAGACAATACGCGCCCACAGCGAGGATGTCAAGGGTCTTTTGGGGTTGTGAACCCCTCCGTTTGCTTGGGTTTTTCGCCGAATCCCCGACCTTCACCCTTCGGCAAGACGGTACCGCCGAAATCCGCACCGGCGCGACTGCTTGGAAGGGGATGGGCGGCCCGGTGGCTAATCTGTTGTATTGCCTTTCGGCCGGGAACCCTAACCGTACGAGCCGCCCCGGAGGTGTCTCTTGAAGGAACTGTTCGTCCGAGCCCGTCTTCGCTTGGTCTCCAAAAGGCTCGTCCCCCAGGACGTGCAGGCCGTCCTCAGGCGTCTCTGGCTCCACCGGCACCAGGCCTTCATCGTCGGCGGCTGCGTCCGCGATATGGTCCTCGGGAAGAGGCCACAGGATTGGGACGTGACCACCGACGCCCTACCCGACGAGGTCGCGCGGTTCTTCGAGCGCACCGTGCCGAGCGGGGTCAAGCACGGCACGGTGACCGTCCTGACCCCCGGGCCGGCTATCGAGGTCACCACCTACCGCGTGGACGCGGGGTACAGCGACTTCCGCCATCCCGACCAGGTCGTCTTCACCAGGAGCCTATGCGAAGACCTGGCCCGCCGGGACTTGACCATCAACGCCATGGCCCTCGGACCCCACGGCGACCTGGTCGACCCCTTCAACGGGCTGCGAGACCTCGAACGCAAGGTCGTCCGGGCCGTGGGCGACCCGGCTCAGCGTTTCCGAGAAGACGCCCTGCGGATGATGCGGGCCGTCCGGTTCTCGGCTCAGCTGGGGATGACCATCGACGGGCCGACCCTCGCCGCGGTCAAAGATCAGGCCGAATTGCTGAAGCATGTCTCGGCCGAGCGCATCCGCGATGAGTTCTCCAAGATCCTGCTGTCGCCGTCTCCTTCCGTGGCCCTGGAGATCCTGCGCCAGACCGGTCTTCTGGCCCTGTTCCTGCCCGAGCTTATCGAAGGAGTGGGCTTCGAGCAGAACGTCCATCACGCCTTCACCGTCTGGGAGCATACCCTGATTGCCGTCGACGCCATCCCGCCCGAGCTCCACCTGCGCCTGACGGCGCTCCTCCATGACGTGGCCAAACCGCGGACCCTCACCATCATCGACGGCGAGCGGCACTTCTACGACCACGAGAACCTGGGGGCGGCGATGGCCCGGGCGATCCTCCGGCGGCTCAGGTACGACAACGAGACGGTGGCCAAAGTCACCCATCTCATCCGCAACCACATGGCCCTACACCTGAGCCCGCAGATGAAGGACTCGGCGGTGCGGCGGCTGGTCGCCCGGGTCGGCCTGGACAACATCCGCGACCTTCTGGAACTCCGCCGGGCCGATCGGATCGGTTCAGGGAAGAAACCGGGGCCGGTCTCCCACGGGACCCTCAGGCTTCTGGCCCGGATCGAGCAGGTCCTCAAGGAAGACACGGCCTTCGGCCTCAAGGACCTGGCCATCGACGGGCACGACGTGATGCAGATCGGCGGCCTGCGACCGGGTCCGCGGGTCGGGCGGATCCTGAAGCGCCTCTTCGAGGAGGTCCTTGAAGACCCGCAGATGAACACGAGAGCAACCCTCGAGGCCAGGGTCAAGGAAATGGTCAGATCGGGGGAACCAATCCCTACCGACGAGGACGAGTCCCCCTCGGACGATGAATCAACCTAAGGTATCCTGGGGCCACCTGCGAGGGTGGCCTTGACGTCCGGGTGAGGGGCGGGTTATCCAAGGAGGCGACGCCCATGCTGTCAGGTCGAGAACTGGCCCGTGTCTTCGAACATTTTTCGCCCTTCGAGATTGATGGAAGCCTCAAGCCGCAAGGAGAGCGGGTGACCATCCTGGCCGCCAACGCGAACCTCCCCCTGGAGATCCAGGCGAGGGCTTTCGCCATGGCTGCCGCCGAAGGGGATAGCTCTCCGCTCATCGTCCAGTTGAGCCATAACGCCCTGAGCCTGATCGGCGGCGACCCGGAAGCCTTCCCGGCCCCCCCCGGGGTCCAACGCGACGACCGGGTCCGCCCGGTCATCGACGGGGCCGTCCTCGGGAACTGGCTGATCGAGGAGTTCGCCGCCCACTACGGGGCCGAGTGGGTGGCCGTCTCCCTGGACCACTTCAAGCTGCCGGCCTACGTGCCACCCGGGCAGGTCGCCGACCCGGGGTCCGGCTTGGCCTTCGGCGAAGAACTGGCCGCGCTCGACGTCGAGCTGGCCGAGAGGCGGGTCGTTCATGCCCTCGCCGCGGTCGAGCCGGTCCACCTCGGGGAAGTCGACCGGACCGAGGAGACTCTGCGGTCCTACGTGACCTACCTTTGCAGCGCCCGCTATCGCCAGTTCAAGCAGGACTTCATGGCCGTCATCGGGACCATCTCCCCGGCTTGGGCGATGATCGACACCGAGAAGCTACCGCCGGTCCTCGACTTCGCCGTCACCCGGGACGTCATTGACGGTGTCCGGGACGAGCTCGGTAACGACGACGTGGTCATCGAGGCCGAGTATGGAGCGACGGGCACCCGGGGCCAGGCCATCCAGTACACGCCGACCCGCGGTGCCGACTTGGAGAGTCTGGCCCGGCAGGTGGCGGCGTTCATCGCCTACACCGGGGCCGAGGCGATCGCCTACCCCATCGGGATGGAGCACGCCGCCAGGAGCGGCGAGGCTCACGAGCCCGACGTCGAACGGCTTTCCGCCGTCCAACGGGAGATCCTGACCTGGACCGGACGTTACGTGCCCTTCGTCCAGCACGGGGGGACCGGGGCGGCCACCGTCGTCCGCGGCTTGGTCGGCAAGGACAACGTCAACACCCATTTCTTGGTCGCCGGGGCCAATGCCCTCGCCGATTGGGTCCTCCGATACCAGACCGACATTCGGGCCGGCGATAAGAAGGCCGCCGGGACCGGCTTTTTCACCCGGATGACGGCGGCGGTCTTCGAGGCGACGGTGGACAAACTGAAGGAGTGCGGCAGCTACCAGACCGGACCAGAGATCGAAGAACTCCTCGACGACTAGGGGGGACCAAGCTTGGACGACGCCCGTCTGCCGGCGCTCAAAGCGGCCGCGACCAAAGCAGTCGAGGCGATGGCGGCTGGGGCGAGTTCTACGTCCGGGCGGCCACCCGAGACTACCTCGATCAAGTCGTCGCCCGGGTCAAGGACTGCGCCGCCGGAGGGGCCCTGGCCGCCGGGGCCAAGCTCGAGGTGGAGGAGGGAGTCGGTTACGATGACCTGCGGCCCAACCGGCCATTGATGCGGGCCGGCCTGGATAACCTGCGACAACTCGGGGTCGAGCCGGAGGACACGTTCGGCCAACGGCTGAGCGCCTCGACGGACGTCGGTAACGTCAGCCACGCCTGCCCCACCGCGGCTCCAGGCATTTTCATCGCCCCAAGCTCCGTCCCCGGTCACAGCCGGGAGTTCGCGGCGGCCGCCGCCTCTGAGGCCGGGCACCGCGGGCTCCTCTTGGCCGCTAAGATGTTGGCCATGACGGCGCTCGACGTGATCATGCGGCCGAGCCTGGCCTGGGAAATGGAAGCGGACTTCGCGGCGGAAGGGCCCCCGGGGACACTCTAGACCACAGTCAGGAGCGAAGCAATGGGAACTGAGATCTTTGAAGGACGGCGCCGGCGCCTGGCCGGCATGGCCGACCGGTCGGGGCTGGACGGAGTCGTCGTCGTCCCCGGGGCCAACCTGTACTACCTGACCGGGCTGACGATGAAGAGCAGCGAACGGACGGCGATGGCGTTCATCCCTGTCGGGAGGCCGCTGGTGGTGGTCACCCCTCTCCTCGAGGAGGAGAAGGTACGCCGCGAGACCGGGGCCGGCGAAGTCTACGCCTATGCCGACGAGGATGGTCCGGCCGGGGCGGTCCGCTCGGCCCTGGCTTCGGCCTTCCCGGCCGCCAGGGCGGGGCGAGTGTGTCGGCTCGGCCTGGAGCATCGGACCATGCGACTCTTCGAGTTCCGACTGCTGCAAGAGGCCATCCCCGGTTTGGAAGCCGAGGACGCCGGAAGGCTCACGACTCAACTGCGGGTCCGTAAGGACCCCGGCGAGATCGAGTTGATCGAGAAGGCCGTGGCCGTCGTCGAAGAGGCCACTCGGGCTGGGGCCGAAGCCGCTCGGGCCGGGGTCACCGAGGCGGCCGTCGCCCGGGCCATCGAGGCGGCCATCCGCCGGGACGAGACGGCCACCGGAGGATGCATGGTCGCCTCCGGCCCGCGAAGCGCCATGCCCCACGCGCTGACCGGTGACCGGGTCATCGGCGAGGGCGAGACCGTCTGGGCTGACATCGTCGTGGAACGCCAGGGGTATCTGGCCGACATCACCCGGACCCACGTCGTCGGCACCCTCGATGGTGAACTCGACCGGGCTTACGAAGTGGTCCTCGCCGCCCAGCAACTGGCCAGGGAAGGGATCCGACCGGGGATGACCGGCGCCGACGTCGACGCCCTGGCGCGGGACTACATCGCCCAAAGTGGCTTTGGGGAATACTTCACTCATCGGACGGGACACGGGCTGGGTCTCGAGGTCCACGAAGAACCCTACATCGTCCGCGGCAACCGCGAGCCTCTCAAACCGGGCATGGTCTTCACCGTCGAGCCCGGAATCTACCTGCCGGGCAAGGGCGGGGTCAGGGTCGAGGACGACCTCCTCCTCACCGAGGAAGGCGGGCGCAGCCTGACCACTTATCCACGCGACCTGCGGCCGAGCCGTCGGCCACCGCGGTCATGACGCGATCGCCCGGTTTGGCGGACTTGTGCCCGTCCGGATGGGAGGCCGAGACATGGATCTGAAGCTCGCCCCGGCGGGCGATTTTCTTGTGACCCGCCCGGCTGAGGGGGTCAGTTTTTACGGGCTCAAGGTGGACAAGTTCAAGACGGTCAACGTTAGCCTGTTCATCCACCGGCCCTTGACCAAAGAGACGGTCACGGCCACGGCCCTGGCTGCCCAGCTGCTCAAGCGCGGGACGGCCGGCTTTCCGTCAACCAGGGCCCTGACCATCCGGACCGAGGAGCTTTTCGGCGCCGACATCGGGGCCTTTGTCTCCAAGTACGGGGAAAGCCAATCGATCGGCATCTCCCTGGACGTCGTCGACCGGCGCTACGTGCCCGGCGGGGGTGACGTCCTGGCTGATGGCTTGGACCTACTGTTCGAGATGCTGGTCCGGCCGGCTACCGAGAATGGCGGCTTCGTCCCGTCCTATTTCCAGCAAGAGCGGGACAACCTCCGCCGGCGGATCGACGGGCTGATCAACGACAAGCAGCGGTACGCCCGTTTCCGCTGTCTTCAGGAGATGTGCCCCGACGAAGGTTACGGGCTCCTGGAATTGGGCCGCCCGGAGGACCTGCCCGCCCTCGACCCAGTCGGCGTCTACACCCGATACCAGAGAATGGTGGCCGAGATGCCCATCGATATTCTGGCCGTCGGCGGCGTCGAGCCCTCCGAGATGGCCCGCCAGGTGGCCGAGCGGCTGCCGGGGGGGACCGGTGGCCGCCTCCCGATTCAGGCCACCGGGGCCAAGCCGCCTCCCCAGAAGGCCAGAGAGGTCATCGAGGAGCAGGACATCAAGCAGGGGAAGCTGGTCATGGGTTACCGGACCGGGATCACTCAGGCCGACCCCGACTTTCCCGCTCTCCTCGGCTACAACGGCGTCCTTGGCGGGTTCGTCCACTCAAAGCTGTTCCAGAACGTCCGCGAGCGGGCGGGCCTGGCCTACTATGCCCATTCGATGGTCAACGGGGCCAAGGGCTTCGTCGTCATCGAGTCAGGCATTGAGCCGAAGGACTTCGACCGGGCCAGGGAGATCATCGACGCCCAATTGGCCGAGATTAGGCGCGGCGAGATCAGCGACTACGAGCTCGAATCGACCAGGAAGGCCTTGCAGAACGTCATCCGCCAGGGGCAAGACAACCCGTCCGACATGATCGCCGTGCAGCTCGCCGAGGTCAGGTCGGGACGTTTCATGACCTCCGCCGAACGGCTCAGGCGGACCGAGGCGGTCGGCAAGAAAGACATCATCCGGATCGCCGAGCGGGTCGTCCCGGACACGGTCTACTTCCTCCGCGGACGGGAAGGGGGCGGCCAGGCATGAACCTTCAACGATGCGAATATCCGGCCCTGGGGGAGACGGTCTACGCGGCCACCACCGGTGACGGGTTGCGGGTTTACGTCATGCCCAAGCCGGGCTACCACAAGAAGTATGCCACCTACGCCACCCACTACGGATCGGTCGACAGCCACTTCCGGGCCTCCGGGGCGGCCGAAGCCACCCGGGTCCCCGACGGGATCGCCCACTTCCTCGAGCACAAGTTGTTCGAGAAGCCGGAAGGTAACGTCTTCGATCGCTTCGCCGAACTTGGCGCGATGACCAACGCCTTCACCACCTACACATCGACGAGCTATCTCTGCTCGACCACGGAGAAGTTCCCGGAGTGCCTGGATCTCTTGGTCAACTTCGTCCGGCGGCCCTATTTCACCGATGAAAGCGTGGCCAAAGAGAAGGGGATCATCGGCCAGGAGATCCGGATGTACGAAGACAGCCCGCAGTGGAGGGTCCGCGACAACCTCCTGACCGCTCTTTACCAACGCCACCCCGTCCGGATCAACATTGCCGGGACGGTCGAATCCATCGAGGGGATCACCAAGGACCTCCTTTACCAGTGCTATGGCACCTTCTACCGGCCCGACAACATGATCCTCTTCATCACCGGGGACGTCGACCCGGCCTGGGCCATCGACCATGTGGTCGGCCGGGCGACGGTCGACCGGCCGGCCGGCCCCGGCGGGTCGGCCCCGGAGGGCGGCATCGAGCGCCTCTTCCCCGACGAGCCGCCCTCGGTCAATCAGCACCTGATTGAGGAGGGCATGGCCGTGGCCGTCCCCCTCATCCTGGTCGGGTTCAAGGACCGGGATATCGGCTACGACGGGCCGCGCCTCCTGGAGAAGACCGTCTACCTGGAGACCGTCCTTGACGGCCTGCTGGGACGCAGTTCGGCCATATACGAGTCGCTCTATCAGGACGGCCTGATCGACGAGCGGTTCTCCTTCGGTTATGAGGGCGAGCGGGACTACGGCTACGTCGTCGTCGGCGGGGAATCCCCCGATCCCGACCGGCTGCGCGACCGCCTCGCCGAAGCCCTCGGGCGGGCCCGGACGGACGGGATCGACCCGGCCACCTTCGAGCGGACTCGACGCAAGCTCAGCGGGGGGTTCATCGCCGGGTTCAATTCCCCCGAGTTCGCCGCCCACAACTTCACCCTTTTCCGCTTCAAGGACGTGGACATCTTCGACTACCTGACGGCCCTCGAACGGGTCGACCTGGATGGGGCCAACCGGCGGCTCCGGGAGGTCCTGGACCCTTCGGCCTTCGCCGTCTCCATCATCAGACCGAAGGATTCCCCGCCCGGGCGTAGAAGATAGTCGCCGAAGGGAAGTGCTGCCATGACCAGGCTGAGCCTCAAGCCGGCCACGTCGCTCTATCCGCAGCCGGCGGTGATGGTCACCGCCGGTGATTTCGAAGCGGCCAAGAACATCATCACCCTGGCCTGGGTGGGGGTCGCCTGTTCAGATCCGCCGATGGTGACCATCGGGGTCCGCCCGGAGCGATTCACCTACCGGATGATCAAGGACGGTGGGGAATTCGTCATCAACATCCCCAGCGCCGGTCTGGTCAGGGCGGTGGACATCTGCGGAAACACCTCGGGCAAGACGACCGACAAATTCAAGCTGACCGGACTCACCGCCATCAAGGCCCAGAAGGTCAAGGCGCCGGCCATCGCCGAGTGCCCGGTCAACCTCGAATGCGAGGTCCGCGGGTTCCATCACCTGGGTTCCCACGACCTCTTCATCGGGGAGGTCGTCAACATCACCGCCGACGACGCGGTCCTTGACCAGCACGGGCATCTGGACCTCGGCAAGATCGATCCGCTCGCCTACGGCGGGGGTGATTACTGGTCGCTCGGGCGACGGCTGGGAGTATACGGCTTCAGCAAGAAATCCTGACCGGGTCATGGGTCCGGGAGGCAAAACCCCGAGAAGGCGGGAGCCTTCTCTTTTTGTGAGGGAAGAGACATGGACCGCGCCGTCCTGATCGATGGTCATTCGCTCAACCTGGCCCAGGTCGAACGGGTCGCATCGGGCCGGGCCGAGGTGGCCCTGGCTCCAGGGGCCCGAGAGTCGCTCGAGACTGCCCGGGCGGTCGTCGACGGGATCCTCCGTTCAGGGTCGGTGGTCTATGGAGTGACCACCGGCTTCGGCCGTTTTTGCGATGTCGTCATCCCCCCGGAGGACGTTGCCCGCCTGCAGCGCAACCTCATCGTCAGCCACGCCGCCGGGGTCGGCGAACCCTTCTCCGAACCGGTTGTCCGGGCAATGCTCCTCCTCCGCTCCAACGCCCTTACCCGCGGCCACTCGGGGGTCCGCCCGGCGGTCGTCGAGACCCTCCTTGGGATGCTCAATCGGGGGGTCATCCCGGTCGTTCCTCAGAAGGGTTCCCTCGGGGCCAGCGGAGACCTGGCCCCCCTGGCCCATCTGGCCCTGGTGCCGCTCGGGATGGGGGAGGCCACCTTCGGTGGTCGGCGGCTGCCCGGGGCCGAGGCCATGGCGGCCGCCGGTCTCGACCCGTTAGTCCTCGAGGCCAAGGAAGGGCTGGCGTTGATCAACGGGACCCAGGCCATGACCGCCGTGGGTGCCCTGACCCTGCGCCGCGGGACCCGTCTGGCTGTCCTGGCCGACGCCATCGGGGCCCTGAGCCTGGAGGCCCTGCGCGGGATCCCGGCCGCCTTCGACCCGCGCCTGCAGGCCGTCCGCGGCCACCCGGGCCAGGAGGCCAGCGCTGAGACTCTCCGCCGGGTCCTCGAAGGGAGCCGTCTCACCACCCGGCCGGGCGAGCTGAGGGTCCAGGACGCCTACGCCCTTCGTTGCATGCCCCAGGTCCATGGGGCCAGTCGCGACGCCCTGGGCTACGCGACCGAGGTCGTCACCAGGGAGGCCAACGCGGCCACCGACAACCCGCTGATCTTCGTCGACGACGGGGCGGTCATCTCCGGGGGCAATTTCCACGGCCAGCCGGTCGCCCTGGCCATGGACTTCGCCGGGATCGCCCTGGCCGAACTGGGGAGCATCGCCGAGCGGCGGCTGGAGCGGATGGTCAATCCACACCTGAGTGGCCTGCCGGCCTTCCTGACCCGGAAGGGCGGCCTCAATTCCGGCTTTATGCTGGCCCAGTACACCGCGGCGGCGCTGGTTTCCGAGGACAAGCTCCTGGCCTCGCCGGCCTCGGTGGATTCCATCCCGTCGTCGGCCAATCAAGAGGACCACGTCAGCATGGGGACCATCGCCGCCCGGAAGGCGGCGGCGATCCTCGACAACCTCGAGACCATCCTGGCCATCGAGCTCCTCTGCGCGGCCCAAGCCGTCGACCTGGCCGTCGAACAGACCGCCGGGGCGGTCGGCCGGTCGGCCGAGGACTCCCTTGGCCGCGGGACGAAGGCCCTTTACCGCCTGGTCCGCGAACGACTGGCCCCGCTCGACGAGGACCGGGTCCTGGCTTCCGACTTCGAGGTCGTCCGGGCGATGGTTGGCCGGGGCGAGGCTTATCAAGCCCTGACAGACGCGGGCATTGCCGCCGTCGATGAGGCATAGACATTGAGGGAGGCAGCCACATGTCGCCGATCGTCCGTGCTCCCCGCGGGTCCGAGCTGAACTGCAAGGGGTGGGCCCAAGAGGCGGCCCTCCGGATGCTGATGAACAACCTCGACCCGGAGGTCGCCGAGAAGCCCGAGGAACTCATCGTCTACGGCGGCAGCGGCCGGGCCGCCAGAAGCTGGGAGGCCTTTTGGGCGATCGTCTCGGCCCTGAAGGGCCTGGAAGACGACGAAACCCTCCTGGTCCAGTCAGGCAAGCCCGTCGGGGTCTTCAAGACCCACGCCATGGCCCCCCGGGTCCTCATCGTCAACTCCATGCTCGTCCCCCACTGGGCGACCTGGGAGAACTTCTGGGAGCTGGAAGCCAAGGGTCTCACGATGTACGGCCAGATGACCGCCGGAAGCTGGATCTACATCGGCACCCAGGGGATCATCCAGGGGACCTACGAGACCCTGGCCGAGTTGGCCCGGCAGAACTTCGGAGCGAACCTCAAGGGACGCCTGGTGGTCACCGCCGGCCTCGGTGGGATGGGCGGGGCCCAGCCCCTGGCCATCACGATGAACGGCGGTGTCGCCTTGATCGTCGAGGTCGACGTGGAGCGGATCAAGCGGCGCCTCAACACCGGCTACCTCGATAAGATGGCCCGTTCCCTGGACGAAGGTCTGGCCTTGGCCAGGGAGGCGATAGCCAAGGGTCAGCCCCTGTCAATCGGGGTCCTCGGCAACGCCGCCGAGACCCACCCGGAAATGATCCGCCGCGGCCTCGTCCCGGACGTGGTCACCGACCAAACCTCGGCCCACGACGCCTTATGCGGCTACATCCCGGCCGGACTGACCATGGCCGAAGCGGCCGAACTCCGCAAGGCCGACCCGAAGGACTACGTCCGGCGGTCTAAGGACAGCATGGCCGCCCACGTCCGGGCGATGCTCGAATGGAAGAGGCGCGGGGCGATCGTCTTCGACTACGGCAATAACCTTCGCCAGCAAGCCCTGGAGGCCGGGGTCGAGGACGCCTTCGCCTATCCGGGCTTCGTCCCGGCCTACATCCGTCCCCTCTTCTGCCAGGGCAAGGGTCCCTTCCGCTGGGCCGCCCTGTCCGGCGACCCGGAGGACATCTACCAAACCGACGAGGTCATCCTCCGGGCCTTCCCCGACGACGCCGGACTCACCCGCTGGATCCATGAGGCCCGCGAGAAGATCCACTTCCAGGGGCTGCCCGCCCGGATCTGCTGGCTCGGGTACGGCGACCGGGCCAAGATCGGCCTGGCTTTCAACGACCTCGTCCGCGATGGCAAGGTCAAGGCGCCCATCGTCATCGGCCGTGACCACCTCGACTCCGGGTCGGTGGCCTCGCCCAACCGGGAGACCGAGGCGATGCGGGACGGCAGCGACGCCATCGCCGACTGGCCGATCCTCAACGCCCTGGTCAATACGGCCGCCGGCGCCAGCTGGGTGTCGGTCCACCACGGCGGAGGGGTCGGCATCGGCTTTTCGATCCACGCCGGGATGGTCGTCGTCGCCGACGGAACTGAGGAAGCCGCTACTCGGCTTCAGAGAGTCCTGACCACCGACCCCGGCACCGGGGTAATGCGCCACGCCGACGCCGGTTACCCATTGGCCGTCGAGACGGCCAGGGACAAAGGGATCAAGCTCCCGATGATCGACTGAGGGACCGCTCCCACCGGGGTCAGCCAGACCGGTCTGGGACCGCGGCCCCGGTGAGGAGGAGCAGCCTTGCCGACCAAGCTCATCAGGCGGCCGGGACTTTTCGTCATCGCCGTCGTCGGTCTGGCCCTGGCCTTCGGCCTTAGTTTCGGCCGGATCGAGCGGGTCCTGACCCGGACGCCGGAGGTAGTCGTTTCCGGGGGGTGGGGAGCCGCTTCCGGGGACTTCGGCCGCGACCAGGCACCGGACGGGCGTGTCTTCGGCCCGCGCAGCTTCGCCCTGGACGGCGAGGGCCAGGTCTACGTGGCCGACAGCGCCAACCACCGGGTCAAGAAGTACAGCCCCGAAGGGAGGCTGGTTCTTCAATTCCCGGTGGGTGAGGGTCTCGGCTACGAACCCTCCCTGGACGACCTGGCGGTGGCTGTCGACGGCTCGATCTACCTGGCCGACAACTCCCGTGGGGTGGTCCTGAAGTACGATCAGGACGGTCGGCCTCAAGCGACCATCGAGGTCAAGCGGGCTGGGCCGGCCGCTTCCCTATGGCGGGTCGAAGCCCTGGTGCCGGCCGACCAAGGCGGCATCTACGTCCTGGGGGTGGCCATGGCCAAGGATGGCTACGTCGGAACGATCAGCCTTTACTCTGGCCGGGGGACCGTCCTGGCCACCCCGGCCAAAGTCGCCCTGGACACGAACGGTCGGCCGCGGGCCGGGACGGCGGGAGGCCCCGACGGACCGATCGAAGGCTTCGTGCCCCTCGGGCGGGGCGCGGTGGCCGTCATGACCGCCGGCCGGACCCCCTTCCAAAGGCGTTTCTTCATCCAGTCGGAGGACGGCCGGACCGTCGAGTCCTTCCTCCACGAGAGCACCACTTTCATCGAGACCGCCATCCTGTTAGGGGCGGACGGGAACGGTTGCCTGTACCTCGGCACGGACCTCGGCCTTCCGGACGGCCGGGTGGTCAAGATCGGTCCGGACGGCCGGGTTCAGGAAGTGATTGACCCGGCCGCCGGAGCGTTGAGTGAGTCCGACCCGGCCACGCTGGTGGCCGGACGGATCGACGCCCGCGGTCGGCTCTACCTTGTCCGGGTGACCGCGTCCGGGTTCTCCATCGTCCGGTCGACCCCCAACTCCCACCTGATCCTGCGGTCGCCTTTCCGGCCGACAACCGGCGAGGACGAGGGTTCGCCCAGATAGGCCCGCCGGGCATGGGCGGCGGGCCCCGGCTTGAATGGGTTCACCAGTCCCTTCCATGGATTAGCGGCGACGGGTAGGACAAGCACCGACAAACACCGTCGCCGTCGAGGTGGAGGAGGAGCATATGGCGGAGGCAAAGCGGAGCGAGCCGATCGATCTGGTCCTGAAGGGCGCTTCCGAGGTCCTGACGATGGCCGGGGACGAGCCCGACGAACGGGGGCTAGGTGTGGTCAAGGGCGGGACGGTCCTGGTGAGCGAGGGGAAGGTGGTGGCCGTCGGCGACTACCATCAATTGGCGGCCGAGTACGACCTCTCGGGGGCCGAGGTCATCCCGGTGGACGGCCAGGTCGTCACTCCCGGGCTCGTCGATCCCCATACCCACCTGGTCTTCGCCGGGTCAAGGGAGGACGAGTTCGCCCGGAGGATCGCCGGAGCGACCTACTCGGAGATCGCCGAATCCGGTGGGGGCATCATCCGGACCGTCCAGGACACCCGGGCGGCCGGCGAGGACGAGTTGTACACCCAAGCGGCCCTGAACCTCGAGAAGATGATCCTGGGCGGGGCGACAACGGTTGAAGTGAAGAGCGGTTACGGGCTGACCCTGGAGGACGAGATGAAGCTCCTCCGGGTGGCCAACCGCTTGCGTTCGGAGGCTCCGATCGAGGTGGTCCCCACCTTCTTGGGAGCCCATGAGGTGCCGCCGGAGTTTGAAGGAAAAAGCGCAAAGTACGTCGAACTAGTGGCTCGCGTCATGGTCCCAGAAGTAGCCCGTAGCGGGCTGGCTGAGTTCTGTGACGTTTTCTGCGAAAAGGGAGTCTTCTCCGTGGAGGACTCCCGCCAGATCCTCGAGGAAGCCAAGAAGCACGGCCTCCTGCCGAAGCTGCATGCGGATGAATTGGGCCCCTTCGGCGGGGCCGAACTGGCCGCCGAGGTCGGCGCGGTCTCCGCCGACCACTTGCTTTATTCCTCCGAGGCCGGTTTGGAGGCCATGGCCAAGGCCGGGACCGTCGCCGTGCTGCTCCCCGGGACCCCTTTCACCCTGCTCCTCGATCGACAGGCCCGGGCCAGGGAGATGCTTCGGCGGGGCGTCACGGTCGCCGTCGCCACCGATTTCAATCCCGGGACAAGCCCGATCCCATCGATGGAGGTGGTCCTCGGGCTGGCTTGTCGCCTGCTCCGACTGACCCCGGGCGAAGCCCTCCGGGCCGCGACCCGGGGGTCGGCCATGGCCCTCCGGCGGGGGGACGTCATTGGCCGCCTCACCCCAGGCATGCGGGCGGACCTCGTGGTTTGGGACGTTCCGAGTCACGCTTCCATCCCCTACTACTTCGGTGCCAACTTAGTCCGGCACGTCATCGCCGGCGGGAAAGTGGTCGTCTGGAATGGAAGACTGGAGCCAGAGGCCAGATTACTCCCGGAGGAGGATGAAGGCGGCGTTCCGGCGGGAGCCCCGGCGGCCAGGCCGAGGAGCTGGAAGACCACGCTGACGTTCTTTCTCATCGCGGCCCTTCTGGGCCTCTTGACCAGGTGGGCTTGCCAGGGTCCACGATAGTTCATCCCTTGGTCTCCGTTTTTTGCGGGGATTGCAGTTTCCGCTTGGGACCGCAGGATTGCCAGCCTTGACGCGGTACAGACGGGGGGATGACATGGAGTAGCCCGGATCGCTGGTCGAAGACGCCCCGCCCCAATCACCAATCTACTACACGCCCCCGAGCGGACCGCCTGACGCCCACTCTTCTCGAAGCCATCGCTGCGACGGTCTCTGCCTCTTCACATAAAGGCACCCATTCGCGCTCGAGAGGTAAGTGAAGCAGACCATGCGTCCAGGGGAGCGGAAACCGCGGCCGATCGGCCGCGGACACCCCACAGCTGCAAGGACAAGGAGTGAAAACGATCAATGAAGAGTGACATCGAAATCGCCCAGGCGGCAAAGATGGAGCCGATCGTCCAAATCGCCAAAAAGATGGGGCTCACCGAGGATGATCTTGAGCTGTACGGTAAGTACAAGGCCAAGATCTCCCTGGACGTCATCCCCCGTCTCAAGGACAAGCCGGATGCCAAGTACGTCGTGGTCACGGCGATCACCCCGACCCCCCTCGGCGAGGGCAAGACGGTCACTACCATCGGCCTCGGCCAGGCCCTGAACCGCTCGGGCCACAAGACCACCACCTGCATTCGCCAGCCGTCCCTTGGTCCGGTCTTCGGCATCAAAGGTGGGGCCGCCGGCGGCGGCTACTCGCAGGTCGTCCCGATGGAGGACTTCAACCTCCACCTGACCGGCGACGTCCATGCCGTCAGCCTGGCCCATAACCTCCTGGCGGCCTTCGTCGACGCCAGCTTGAACCACGGCAACCCGCTCGACCTCGACATGTTCTCAATCACCTGGCCGCGCGTCCTCGACGTCAGCGACGCCTCCCTCCGCAAGATCGTCATCGGTCTCGGCGGGGACGGGATCCCGCGGGAGACCGGCTTCGATATCGCCGTGGCTTCCGAGGTCATGGCCATCCTCGCCCTGACCACCGGGCTGCAGGACATCCGCAAGCGCCTCGGCAAGATCGTCGTCGGCTACACCAAGACCGGTACGCCGGTCACCGCCGAGGACCTCAAGTGCGCCGGCTCGATGACCATCCTGATGAAAGAAGCCATCAAACCGAACCTGCTGCAGAACCTGGAAGGCGATCCGGTCCTCGTCCACGCCGGTCCGTTCGCCAACATCGCCCACGGCAACTCCTCGATCCTGGCCGATCAGATCGCCATCAAGTCGGGCGAGTTCCTGGTCACCGAGGCCGGATTCGGCGCCGACATCGGGGCCGAGAAGTTCCTCAACATCAAGTGCCGTAACAGCGGCCTGAAGCCAAACGCGGCCGTGGTCGTGGCCACCGTCCGGGCGCTCAAGATGCACGGCGGCGCCTTCAAGGTCGTCCCGGGCAAGGAGATGGACAAGGCCCTGGTGTCCAAGGAGAACATGGAAGCCCTCGACAAGGGCTGCGAGAACCTGGAGAAGCAAATCGAGAACATGCGGATGCATGGCCTCGAAGTGGTCGTGGCGATCAACCAGTTCGTCACCGACACCGACCGCGAGATCCAGTTCATCCACGACCGGGCGATCAAAGCCGGCGCGGCGGACGCCGTCCTTTCCCAGGTCTGGGCGAAGGGTGGAGCCGGCGGCAAGGAGCTCGCCGACGCCATCGTCAAGGCGACCAACAAGCCAAGCGATTTCCACTTCCTCTATCCGCTCGAGGCCTCGATCAAGGAGAAGATCGAGACCATCGCCACCAAGGTCTACGGGGCCGATGGGGTCGACTACACGCCGCTGGCCGAGAAGCGGATCAAGCTCTACACCAAGCTCGGCTACGACAAGCTCCCCATCTGCATGGCCAAGACCCACCTCTCCCTGTCCCACGACCCGACCGTCAAGGGTCGGCCGCGCGGGTTCCGGGTGCCCATCCGCGACGTCCGCGCCTCGGTCGGCGCCGGTTTCCTTTACCCGCTCCTCGGCGAGATGCGGACGATGCCCGGCCTGCCGTCCGTTCCGGCCGGCACGAAGTACGACATCGACGCCGACGGCAAGGTCCTCGGTCTGTTCTAAAGACCCCTCACTGTTTCTCCGAGTCCCAAGGAACCAGGCGGCGGGCCAGCTGGTGTACGGCTGGCCCGCCGTGGCGCTTTCCTTGACAAGGGTAGGGGTGGGGAATACAATCGGATTGTATCTGGAAAGTAGGGGAAAAAGGCCGTGTCAACGGTGATTGCTGAGCCCGAGGCCCCGGCGGAGCAGGGGGACCAGCCCCTTGACCAAACCGAGCTCGCCGCCGAGGCCCGCCGCCTGAAGGACGACCGTCAGGCCCTCATCCTGGCCCATGTCTACCAGCGTCCCGAAGTCCAGGACCTGGCCGACTTCGTCGGCGACTCGCTCGGCCTATCGCAGCAGGCGGCCTGGTCCAAGAGCGGCCTCATCATCTTCGGCGGCGTTCACTTCATGGCCGAGAGCGCGGCCATCCTGTCTCCCAAGAAAACGGTCATCCTCCCCGAACCCAAGGCCGGCTGCCCGATGGCCGACATGGTCACCGGCGAAGGCCTCCGGGCGATGAAAGAGGAGTATCCCGGGGTCCCGGTGGTCGCCTACGTCAATACCTCCGCCGCGGTCAAGGCCGAAAGCGACATCTGCTGCACCTCGCGGAACGCAGTGAAGGTGGTTGAGTCCATCCCGGGTGACTCGGTCATTTTCGTCCCCGACCGCAACCTGGCCCACTATGTCCAGACCCAGACGAAGAAGAAGATCATCCCCTGGCCGGGGTTCTGCCCGACCCACAACCGGATCAAGGCCGAGGACGTCAGACTGATGAAAGAGGCCCACCCGCGGGCGGTCGTCCTGGTCCACCCGGAGGCCGATCCGGCCGTCGTCGGCTTGGCTGACGAGGTCTTCTCGACTGAGGGGATGTTGCGGTTCGTCCGGCGGAGTCCGGCCGACGAGTTCATCATCGGCACCGAGATGGGGATCCTTCATCCCCTCCAGAAAGACCGCCCCGACGCCAGTTTCTACTTCCCGTCCGGCGACGAGCAGATCTGTCCGAACATGAAGAGCACCACATTGAGAAAACTGGTCCGGGCCCTCGTGCGTCTGGAACCGCGGGTCACCGTGCCCGAGGACATCCGGGTCCGTGCCCAAAAAGCCCTCGACCGGATGCTCACCATCGACTGACCGACGGTCAGCCACCCTCACCTACCCACTCACTCTTGTCGGGGGACGTTCCCAGCACAAGGCAATTTGGCCGCTCGGTCAACGCTGGCGCCCCATTACTGGAGGGAAACCAGTGTATCCGAGGTACCTTAAAGACTTCGACCTCTCGGACATACCCCGGGAGGAAAGCGATTTTCTGATCATCGGCAGCGGCATCGCCGGTCTCTACACCGCTCTCAAGGCCAGTCGGTGGGGGCGGGTCACGGTATTGACCAAGTTGAAGATGGAAGACTCCAATACCGAACACGCCCAGGGGGGAATTGCCGCGGCCATCGGCCGCGAGGATTCTCCCCGTTTGCATATGGAGGACACCCTGGCCGCGGGGGTCGGCCTGTGCGACGAAGAGGCCGTCCGCGTCCTCGTCAACGAGGGCCCGGCCTGCGTCCTGGAGTTGGTGTCCCTGGGGGCCCACTTCGACAAGCGCGGTGAGGACTTCGCCCTGACCCGGGAGGGCGCCCACAGCGAGCGGAGGATTCTCCACGCCCGCGGCGACGCCACCGGCGAGGAGATCGAAACCGTCCTCAGCTGGAAGGCCCTGACCTCGAGCGGGATCCTGATCCACGAGGACCTGCAGGTTATCGATCTTCTGACCGAGGGCGGCCGCTGTTACGGTGCCTTGGCCCTGAGACCGGACGGTCAAAAGGTGGCCTATCTGGCCCAGGCCACCGTGCTGGCCACGGGCGGAGCCGGGCAACTCTACAAGAACACGACCAACCCCAGCGTCGCCACGGGGGACGGGATGGCCATGGCCTACCGGGCGGGGGCGATCCTGGCCGACATGGAGTTCATCCAGTTCCACCCGACGGCCCTGTACCATCCGGGGAACCCGAAGTTCCTGATCAGCGAGGCCCTCCGCGGTGAAGGCGGGATCCTCCTGAACCCGGCCGGCGAGCGGTTCATGCCCCGCTATCACCCGCGGGGCGATCTCGCCCCCCGCGACGTCGTCGCCCGGGCCATCCTCGACGAGCTGAGGAAGGCCTCCGCCGAGCACGTTTGGCTGGACGGGACGAGCCTCGGGGCCGGCTTCGCTGAACGATTCCCGAAAATCTACGAGACCTGCCGCAAGTACGGCATCGACCCCAGGACAAAGCCCATCCCGGTGGCTCCGGCGGCCCACTATATGATGGGCGGGATCAGGACCGACGTCGACGGGCAGACCAATATCGACGGCCTCTATTCCTGCGGGGAGGCGGCCTGCGTCGGGGTCCACGGGGCCAACCGCCTGGCCTCCAACTCCCTCCTCGAGGGCCTCGTCTTCGGGCGAAGGATCGCCAACTCGATGAAGGACCGAGCCGGCGGCGCCACCCGGGACGACCTGGGGCACCTGCGGCTGTCCGCCAAGGAAGAGCGGCGTCCGTGGGAAGGGCCGAACGATCTCCGTCCCGCCCTTCAGGAGCTGATGTGGTCGGAAGTGGGCATCCTCAGGGACGGGGCCGGGCTCCGGGACGCCTTGGCCAAGCTGGCCGACATGGCCCGGTTCACCTGGTCGGACCCACTGACCATGGAAAACGTCGAGACGGCCAACCTGATCACCGTCGCCGGGCTCGTGGCCGAGGGCGCCCTCATCCGCCAGGAGAGCCGAGGCAGTCACTTCCGCCTCGACTTCCCGGCCCGCGACGACGAAGGCTGGCGTTGGCACACGGTGCTCGAGCGACCCCAAGGAGCGTGGCGGCATGAAGCTTGATCCGATCGCCCTCGACCGCCTGATCGAGCTGGCCCTGGCCGAGGACATCGGCACCGGCGACGTGACCACCGAGGCGCTCATCCCCGAGGACCATCGGGTCTGGGCCTACTTCCTCGCCAAGGGCGACGGCGTCATCGCCGGCCTGGACCTGGCCGGACGGGTCTTCGCCCGGCTCGACCCGACGGTTGTCTTCCATGGCCGGGTGGCCGACGGAGACCGGGTCGTCAAGGGCACCATCCTGGCCGTCCTGGAGGGCTCGACGCGGGCCATCCTCAGCGGCGAGCGGGTGGCTCTCAACCTGTTGCAGCGGCTCTCCGGCATCGCCACGATGGCCAGAAAGGCCACGGAGGTCGCCCGGGCGGCCAACCCGAAGGTTTGCGTGGTCGATACCCGCAAGACCACCCCCGGCCTGAGAAGCCTGGAGAAGTATGCCGTCCGTTGCGGCGGGGCCAAGAACCACCGTTTCGGCCTGTACGACGCGGCCCTGATCAAGGACAACCACATCGTCGCGGCCGGCGGGGTGGGCCCGGCGGTGAAGGCCGTCAAGACGGCCGTCTCACCCTTCACCAAGGTCGAGGTCGAGGTCCAGAACTTGGCCCAGGTAGAACAGGCACTGGCGGCCGGGGCCGAGGTGATCATGCTCGACAACATGAGCCTCGAAGAGATGCGAGGCGCCGTGACCAGGATCGGTGGGCGGGCGACGGTCGAAGCCTCGGGCGGAATCAACCTCGATGGACTGGCCGAGGTGGCCGCCACCGGGGTGGACCTGATCTCGATGGGCGCCTTGACCCACTCGGTCAAGGCCATGGACATCAGCCTCGAGATCGGCCCCGAACCGGGCCGGCCCGGTCCGGCGTGAGGGGCCGCCGCCGGTGACCCTGGGTAGGCCGATCATGAGGTTGGCAGAGGCCGATTCGACCAACCAGGTGGCGGCCGAATTGGCCGACCAGGGCGCCCCGGAGGGGTCCACCGTGCTGGCCGAGGTCCAGACGGCCGGGTCCGGTCGTCTCGGCCGACGATGGGCTTCTCCCCGCGGCGGGCTTTGGCTGACGGTCATCCTCAGGCCACCCGCGGAGCGCCTGGACGCCTGGCCGACCCTGACCATGGTCGGAGGGGTGGCCGTCGCCGAGACGGTCGCGGACCTCCTGGCCGGCGAGGTAGGCGAGGGGCTCGAGGGGTCCCTCGATGTCCGAATCAAGTGGCCCAATGATGTCCTCCTGAACCGGCGGAAGGTGGCCGGCCTCCTCGGGCAGGCCCGTTTGGGCGGCCCCGGCGTCGAACCGGCCGTCCTCCTCGGGGTCGGCCTCAATCTCAACGTCGATCGGGCAAGCCTTCCCCCGGAAATCCGGGACACGGCTACATCTCTATCGGCGGCGACCGGCCACCGCTTCGATGCCGACGCCGCGCTTGAGAGCCTGACCGAGAGACTGGATCGGTGGTACGGCACCTGGCTTCGGGAGGGCTTTGGCCCCGCCCGAGGGCGCTGTCTGGCGCTTTCGGCCACGGTCGGTCGGTCGGTCCAGGCTATCGGCCCGAAGACCGCCATCACCGGGGAGGCCCTGGACATCCTGGGTGACGGCGCCCTGCTGATCCGCTCGGCCGACGGCCGGGAGACGACCGTCCGGGCGGCTGACGTCTCCCTGCGGTCTGGCTAGTGGGCCCCGTCGCTTAGGGAGGTGCGAAGGATGCTCTGCGCGATCGACCTCGGGAACACCGACATCGTCGTCGGGCTCTACCGGGAGCGGGAGTTGGTCAGGCACTGGCGGCTGTCGACCGACCGTAACCGGACGGCCGATGAGTTCGGCATCATCCTGCACAACCTGTTCTCCCTGGCTGGAATCGACCTCGGGGAGCTGGACGCGGTCTGCGTGGCCTCGTCCGTGCCCCCTTTGACCCCGGCCATCTCCGAGATGTGCGAGCAGTACCTTGGTTTGAAGCCGCTCGTCGTCGGTCCGGGGATCAAGACCGGAATCGTCATCAAGTACGACAACCCCAAAGAGATTGGGGCCGACCGGATCGCCGACAGCATCGCCGCTTTTGAGCTCTACGGAGGCCCGGTGGTCGTCGTCGACTTCGGGACGGCCACGGCCTTCGACGTCATCTCGGCCGACGGCGTCTACCTCGGAGGGGCCCTCGCGCCGGGGATCACCACCTCGACCGAAGCTCTCTTCGTCCGGGCGGCCAAGCTTCCGAGAATCGACATCGGCCGGCCGAAGTCAGTCATCGGCAAGAACACCGTTGCCAGCATGCAGGCGGGCATCGTCTTCGGCTTCGCCGGCCAGGTCGACGCGATCGTCCGACGGATCATCGCCGAGTTGGGGGCCCCGGTTCGAGTCGTCGCCACCGGGCCTTTCGCCGAGCTGATCGCGGCCGACAGCGAGACCATCGAGACGGTCAACCCGTTGCTGACCCTGGAGGGCCTGAGAATCGTCCACGAGCGGAATCTTTAGCCGGACCCGTGGTTAATCACCCCTTAGACGGATAAAAACCCTCCCGCTTCGGGAGGATTTTTGCTTAAGGGGTATAACCGTTTCCTGTAAGCCTCAGTTAAGTCAAGGACCCTCAGCCCACCAAACCGGTCAAGGGATATTTGACCACGTCGAGACGTTCGAACTCCGGGCGGCCGCCGACCCCGACCGTCACCGAATAGGACCGCCGCAACTGGACGAGCCCGCTGAAGATGCGGATGTCGCCCTCCTCCAGCGGGGAGACGATGACCAGGTCGCAGGTCAACCGCGGGCCACGCCCCCCCGCCACCAGTTCCGCCCAGGCCCGGCCGAGGCGCCCGCGGCCTTCCCGGCCGAGGGTTTCCCGGAAGACCCTGAGGCCCAGAGCCGTATCCCCGAAGAAGATGGGCATCTCTCCGGAGGCCATCGTCCGGGTTCCGTTCTGGGCTTCCATGAGCACCGCCGCGACCTGGTCGGCCGTGCCTTCGTTCGGGCAGTCCAAGAGGGCCACGGGCAGCAACTGACCGGCGCCCATCGGGTCGATGGCGCCCAGACGGAGCCGGACTTGTCGGCACAGGGGCTCATACCCCGGGAACGGCGGGAACATGGTCCACCTCCACCGGGTTTCCGGCCCCTCCAAGACTGTCTGCGGTGGGGACCGAACGGCCTACGGGCGAAGCTTTCCCCACCCATGGCGCTTTTCCTCCCGTGACCGCCAAGTTCGACCGCGGCCACGGCCAGGCCCCTGGAAATGAGGTGAACGAGTGACCGCCGATTCCAAAGAGAAGCTGAAGGTGAGGGTGGTCGAGGCCATCGACGCCCGCCGCGACCTCCTGATCCAGCTGGGCGAAGAGATCTTCCACCGGCCGGAACTCGGGTTCAAGGAGCGGCGGACGGCCGAGCTCGTCGACCGAGCGATGACCGAGGCCGGCATCCCGCATCGCACCGGGGTGGCCTTGACCGGAGTCGTGGGGACCGTCGCCGGCCGGGCCGACGAAGCCCGCGTCGCCGTCCTCGGCGAGCTCGACGCGGTGGTCTGTCCGGGGCACCCCCAGGCCGACCCGATCACCGGGGCGGCCCACGCCTGCGGGCACAACTGTCAGGTCGCCACGATGCTCGGGACGGGCTTCGGGCTGCTCGACTCGGGAGTCATGGCCGAACTGGACGGTCAGGTCGTGTTGATGGCCGTCCCGGCTGAGGAGTACGTGGAGATCGAGTATCGTCAGAGGCTCCGCGAGGGCGGCCAGATCCGCTTCCTCGGCGGCAAGCAAGAGTTCATCGCCCGCGGCGAGTTCGACCGGATCGACCTGGCGATGATGGTCCATACCGGCTCGCCCGAGCCGGGTAAGGACGCCACCATCTCCGGCACGTCCAACGGCTTCATCGGCAAGTTCATCCGGTACAGCGGCCGGGAGGCCCATGCCGGCGGCGCCCCGCACCGCGGGGTCAACGCCCTCAATGCGGCGATGATCGGCCTCGTGGCCATCCACGCCCAGCGGGAGACGTTCAAGGACGACGACCACATCCGGGTCCACCCGATCATCACCCGCGGCGGGGACCTGGTCAACATCATCCCGGCCGACGTTCGCATGGAGACCTACGTGCGAGGCAAGACTATGGAGGCCATTTTGGAGGCCGGCGCCAAGGTCAACCGGGCTTTGCAGGCCGGGGGCTTGGCCGTCGGGGCGGACTGCATGATCACCGAGATTCCCGGCTACCTCCCGAGGCTCAATTTCGAACCATTCTCCCAGGTCTTCGCAGCCAACTTGGCGGCGATCATCGGGGCCGACCGGATCGGTCAGGAGCGGCACGGCGCCGGTTCGACCGACATGGGCGACGTCTCCCACCTCCTGCCGGCCCTCCACCCGATGATCGGCGGAGCCGAGGGGGCGGCCCACTCCGAGGACTTCCGAATCGCCGACCCCGAGCTTGCCTACGTCCTCCCGGCCAAGGTCATGGCCATGACCTTGGTCGATCTACTGGCCGATGGCGCGGCCCGGGCCAAGGAGCTCAGGGCTCAACACCACGCGAAGTACACCCGGGAGTCCTACCTGACCATGTGGGACAGCCTCTTCGGCGGAAGGTGAGGTGATGGCCACCACGCTAGGAGAGAAGATCAGACAGGCCCGCAAGGAAGCCGGGATGACCCAGAAAGACCTGGCCGGCGAGGAGTACTCGGCGGCTTTCATCAGTCAGATCGAACGTGGGGTCATCCGCCCGTCCCTCCAGTCGTTGCAGGTCTTGGCGGCCCGCTTGAAGCGGCCCATCGGTCATTTCATGGAGTCCGAAGCCGATCTGAGGGAACGGGAGTGCGACTGGCTGCTGGCCACCGGCCGCCTGCTCCAAGGGGGCGGAAAGGCGGCCAAGGCGGCCAAGGTCCTCCAAAAGGCCGCCCAGGAAGCGGCAGAGATGGGCAACCGGCGGCGCGAGGGCGAGGCCCTCTTGGGTCAGGCCCGCTCGCACAAGGCCCAAGGGAACTTGGACGAGGCGGAGAAGACCTTCCAGCTGGCCCTCGAGGCCTATGTGCAAGCCGGCGAGGAAGAGGGCGCGGCCCTCTGCCTCATCGGGCTCGGGGGACTGGACGAACTGCGCAACCAGATCCCCAAGGCGGTTCTTGACTACCAGGCCGCCCTGGCCAAGCTGGGCCGGCCCGGGGGAGAGGACCCGGGGCTTAAGGTCCGGGCCATCGGCCGCCTGGCTCTGGCCGTCTATCGCTCCGGCGACTTCGTGACCGGGAACAAGTTGCAGGATGAGGCCCTGGAGGCCTTGAAGGTCTTTGCCGGAACGCCGGAGCTGGTTCTGCGGTACCTGGAGACGGCCCAGAACCATTACGCCGCCGGCGACGTCGGCCGGGCCTTGGCCGAGGCGGCCAAGGGCCGGGCCCTCCTCGACCTTCGGGCCGACCTCGAGGTAGCCGCCGCCCTATACCTCAACGCCGGACTGATGGCTGAGGACCGCGGGGACTGGGAGGAGGGCTTCGAGCGTTTCGGGGCCGCCCTGCGGCTCTATCGACAGGCCGGGGACCAGCGCGGTGAGGTCGCGGCGATGATCGAGGCGGCCCGCTATCACTTCCACGCCGGCCACCTCGAGCGGGCCCTCGGCACCAGCGAGGAGTGCATCGAACTGGCCGAGAAGATCGGCGATCCGGCCCTCGTCGGCCAGGGTCGCCAGGCCCTCGGGAAGGTCTTCATCGAGATGAAGGATCCCGAGCGGGCGAGCGCCGCCCTCGAGGAGAGCGTCCGGCTGTTCGAGGCCGCCGACCGCCCCGGCGAGCTGGCCGACAGCCTTTACGAGCTGGGCGAATTGCACATGGCCAGGGGCGAGCGAGATAAGGCCCTGGCCTTCTTTCAGCGGGCGACGGCCCTCTTCAGGAAAATGGGCCTGGCCAGCGGGCGGGGCAACATGGACGACCGGATGGTCAAGCGGCTATCCAGGCCAAAGGTCTAGGGGGGGCCGGGCGGGCCGGGCGGGCACGGCCACTCCCCGGGGCGCCTAGAGCCCGCCGATGGGCGATATAATGTACCGCCCAAGCCCACCTTTGGGAGTGAAGCGGATGATCGAACTTAAGGTCGAACGGGTCGGCTTCGACCTCGAGAACCAGCAGGCGGTAATCATCCTGAAGTCGACCCAGGACGACCGGCTGCTCCCGATATGGGTCGGCGCCCTGGAGGGCAACGCCGTGGCGATGATGGTCGAGGGGATCGAACCCCCGCGGCCGATGACCCACGACTTGCTGAAGAACCTCCTTGACCTATGTGGGGCTGCCGTGACCATGGTCCTCATTGACGACCTCCGGGACGGTACGTTCTTCGCCCAGATCACGTTGAAGGTCGGCAACGAGACCAAAGAGATCGATTCCCGCCCCAGCGATTCCGTGGCCCTGGCTCTGCGGGCGAAGGCTCCCATCTACGCCTCAGAGATGGTCCTTGAGTTGGCCGGGGTCAAACCCAAAGGGCCCGAGGACGGGCCGACCGAGGGCGAGGGTGAAGGCGAAGACAGCGATCCGCAGATGCACTGAGACACCAAGGAGGCGGCCGGTAAGGGCCGCCCTTCTCATCAGGGGGAGGTACATAGACCAATGGTCCTGGACAAGCCCAAATCCCGCGGGTCCGATCTTGGGGAGATCGCCGTCGCCCGCTTCCTGGCCGGCTACAATTGCGCCGAGGCGACCTTCATGACCCTGGCCGAAGCCCTCGGTTTCGCCGGGGACTACATCCCCTCGGTGGCCACCGGCTTTGGCGGCGGGCTGGGCCACACCGGCTTGGCCTGTGGTTGCCTGACCGGGGGGATCATGGCCATCGGGCTGGCCGCCGGCCACAAACATGCCGACGACCTGGCCGGCAAGGAGCGGGCGATCAACCAGGCGATGGATTTCCGGCGGGCCTTCGAAGCGGCCATCGGGGAGATCAACTGCCGGGCCATGACCGGCTACGACCTGACCGATCCGGCTCAGTTCGAAGAATACAAGGTCAAGGTCAAACCGACCAGATGCGCGGGGTACATGCGCCAGGCCGTGGCCCTGGCCACCAAGCCATTGGGGCTGGAGGACTAGTGACCGAAGGGAAACGCGGCCGATCGCCGCGGCTTCGAAGGGCCGCCGCCCTCCTGGTCGGCCTGCTCCTGGCTTTCCTGATCTGGGGCTGGCTCTATGTCTGGCCTTGGCCTCGCTTCATCCCGGTCCTGACCTACCACTCGGTGGTCCCCCGGGTCCTGATGGAACGGACCAACCCCGTCTTCATCTCCACTGAGCGCTTCACCGAGCAGATCCGCTTCCTCAAGAGCCACGGCTATCAGACCATTACCCCTCGCCAGCTGGAAGCCTTTCTGGCCGGCGACCGGACAGGCCTGCCGCGCCGGCCGGTAATGATCACCTTCGACGACGGCTACGAAGACAACTATAGCGAGGCCCGACCGGTCCTTCGATCGGTCGGCTTTTCCGGGCTGGTCAGCGTGATCGGCCGCTGCATCGACGAGGCCACGGCCGGTAGCCAGGTCGCCCCGGGCCTCCGTTACCTGACCTGGGATCAGCTCCGGACGATGTCCGACGAGGGCACTTTCGAGGTCGGTTCCCACACCTACGACAGCCATCACGACGTGGCCATCGACGCCCGGGGGACGGCCGCTTCCGCCCTCACTCATCGTCGATTCCTATGGGACAAAGGCCGCCTGGAGACTGAAGAGGAGTATCGGAGCAGACTGGCGGCGGATTTCCAGCGTTCCCGGGACGGCATCACCGCGGCCGTTGGGAGGGCCCCCACGGTCATCACTTATCCCTATGGTACGTCCAATGGGGCGGTCGAGGAGGCCGCCAGGGCCGCCGGGTTCCACCTGGGGCTGTCGACGGTCCGCGGGTTCAACCTGCGGAGCAGCCCGCCGATGCGGGTCCGGCGGATCACCGTCACCGAACGAGACGGACCCCTTCTCTTCGCCTTCAAGCTCAGCCCGGCTCACTATGTCCGGGATCTGTTCCTGGAGTTTTGCCGCCGGCATGGCTGGCTCAAGGAGTACTGACATGGAGCAGCCGGTTGATCGCCATCGAGAGATACCACCCGGCCAAGCCCCGACCGGCTTGGACCGATCAGTCCGGATCGGTCCGGTCATCACTCCGAGCCGCGTCTTTGCCGCCCCGATGGCCGGAGTCAGCGACCTCCCCTTCCGGGCCCTCGCCCGGGAGCAGGGGTGCGGCCTGGTCTATACGGAGATGCTCAGTGACAAGGCCCTCATCTACGCCAATCGTCGGACGACCCGAATGGTCGCCATCGCTCCCGACGAGCATCCCGTCGCCGTCCAACTCCTCGGGTCGGAGCCCGAACCGATGGCCGAGGCCGCCAGGCTCGTCGCCGAAGCCGGGGCTGACATCGTTGACGTCAACCTCGGGTGCCCGGCACCGAAGGTGGTCAAGAACGGCGAGGGCTCGGCCCTCATGCGGGACCCGGAGAAGGCCGCGTCGATTGTCGGGGCCGTCGTCCGGGCCGTCGATCTGCCGGTGAGCGCCAAGATCCGCAAAGGTTTCAGCCCTGAGGAAGCAAACGCCGTCGAGGTCGCCCGGCGCCTGGAGGCGGTCGGGGTGGCCGCCCTGGCCGTCCACGGGCGGGTCAGGACCCAGTTCTATTCCGGCTCGGCCGACTGGGCGATCATCGCCGCCGTCAAGGCGGCGGTCAGAGTTCCGGTGGTCGGCAACGGAGACGTGGTCGACGGCCCTTCGGCCGAATCGATGATCGCCCTCACCGGCTGTGACGCGGTGATGGTCGGCCGGGCGGCGCTGGGCAACCCATGGGTCTTCGGTCAGATCCGGCACTACCTGGCAACCGGGCGCGAGGCCCCGCCCCCTTCTGCCGAAGAGCGGGTCGGGATGGCCCTCCGCCACCTACGGGCCATCGTCGAGCACAAGGGGGAGCACGTCGGTCTTCTCGAGATGAGGAAGCACGCCGCCTGGTACATCCATGGCCTGCGGGGGGCGGCCAGGGCCAGGACCCAGATCATGGCCGCCAGGACCCCCGAGGAGATGGCCGGCGTCCTTCGCGCCTACCTGTCTGAGTTAAATGCGGCGGCCCCGTAAGGGCGGGCCACCGCCCGACGGCGCCAGGCTTCCTCGGTCAAGGGCCCATTCGCCTCGGCGATCGGGCCCTTCCCACTGCCCTTGCCAAATTAAGACCAGGCGATATAATTGTGTTGGGCACAGATTTGTGCTCAGAGGTGAAACCGGCCGGAGGTGAGGATCGCGGACTTCATTCGTATCGGAGAGAAGCTGATCGATCGCAACAAGATCGAGCGGGCCATCGACCGGATCCTCTCGCTCAGGGCCAGCGGTCTGTCTCAGCAGGAGGTGGCCGACCGGCTCGGGGTCGATCGGACCCTGGTCTCGCGGCTGGAGAGCGTCGGCGAGGTCCGCAAGGGTGATTCCATCGCCATCATCGGCTTCCCCGTCGAGAACAAAGAGGACATCGCTCGGGTCGCCCGGGAAGAGGCGGCCGACTTTGTCTACGTCCTCAACGACAAGGAGCGGTGGAACCTGCTCAGCCGCAGCGGGGCCGAGCTCTTCAACGAGTTGATGAGGCTGATGGCCCGGATCCGCGAATTCCCGGTGGTCATCATCCTCGGTTTCAACCAGCCCGCCCACTTCATCGAGGCCCTCCTCGACCGACAGGTCACCGCCGTCCACCTCAAGCAGACCGCCGGCTCCAACGGCCGGTTCGACCCCGAGGAGCTGCGACGGATGATCAAGTCCGTGAAGGCCAGCCGGCCGGCCAAGTCGAGGACCCCCAACGACCGGCAGTAATCCCGCCAAGACCGACAAGATGCGGGACCATCGCGAGTAGACATGAGAGGAGATGAGTCGTGGTGAAACGAGTCGTCAGCGTCAGCCTCGGAGCCTCGGACAGGGACTTCAAGTACACCCTGAACGTGTTGGGCGAGGAGTTCAGCATCGAGCGGATGGGCGCCGACGGGGACATGAGAAAGGCGGTTCAGCTCGTCAAGGACCTCGACGGCAAGGTCGACGCCTTCGGTATGGGCGGCATCGACATCTACGTCCGGTCCCGCACGGCCAAGTACATCATCAGGTCGGCGGCCCCTCTCCTCCGGGCCGCCCGGAAGACCCCGATGGTCGACGGGAGCGGCCTCAAGCACCTCCTTGAGCGGCGCACGGTGCATTTCATCGATGAGCGCGTCATGCCGCTTCGGGGTAAACGCTGCCTCGTCGTCTCAGCCGTCGACCGGATCGGGATGGCCGAGGGCTTCACCGAGGTCAAGGCCGATACCATCTTCGGCGACTTCATCTTCGTCCTCGGCTTGCCCATCCCCCTCCGGACCCTGGGTCAACTGGAAGCCATCGCCAGGCTGCTGGCCCCGATCCTCGTCCAACTCCCCTTCAGCTGGCTCTACCCCACCGGGGAGAAACAGAAGGGCGAGGGCCAGGCGAAGAAGGTCAGCCCGACGTACGCCCGGTACTACGATTGGGCCGAAGTGGTCGGGGGCGACTGGCACTACATCGCCAAGTACATGCCCGAGCGGATGGACGGCAAGGTCATCCTGACCAACACCGTGACCACGGCCAACATCGCCGAGCTCAAGACCCGCGGGGTCAAGACCCTCGTCACCGCCACCCCGGACCTGGGCGGCCGGTCGCCCGGGACGAACGTCATCGAGGCCATCCTGATCACCCTGTCCGGCAAGTCGCCGGCCGAGGTCACCGAGAAGGACTACGATGACCTACTTAACCGGATCGGTTTCCAACCGCGGGTCGAGCAGTTGAACTAGGCCCGCCCGGCCGCCTCCAGCCGTGCCGGGCACGGGGAGGTCGGCCGGTGACCGCGATCGACTTCGTCTACCTGGTCCACCCGCACCCGGCGGCAGTCGGCCGCCGGACCGGGGCGATCGGACTCTGGCCGGGGCTGTTCTTGGAGGGGCTGTCGCGCCTTCTCCCACCGCTCCGGCTTGGTTTTTTAGAGCCGGCCCCCGGAGGCTCGCGCGGCCTGGCCCTATCCGTCCCTTTGGCCCCCGGGCAGCTGGCCGACGTCAACTCCGGGGCCGCCCGACGGAAAGTCCTCGTCGCCGTGGCTGCGGCCGTCAAGGAGGGGGCGCGCTCCGTCGCCCTCGGCGGCTCCCTGGCCAAGCCCGAGTGGGCGGCCTTCATCGCCGGCCATTCCGACCTGAGGGTGATCACCGGCGAGGCCATGGAGGCCTGGGCGACTCTCGATGGGCTTTGGGCCGCCCTGCCGTCCGGGGCTACGGGCGGAAGGCTGAGCTTGGTGGTCGGACCGGGCCAGCGACTGCTCGGGGAAACCTTGTCCATCCTGGCTGCCCGCCGGGTCGACGGCCTCGTCCTCCTCGGCCCAAGGACCGACATCTTGACCGGGATCGCCTCCCGGGTACTGGCCGACAGCGGGCTGGTCGCCGAGGTTGGGGGGCCGGCCGGGCTGTGGCGGGAGGGCGAGCCGGTCATCGCCGCCATCGTCCTCGGTCCGGGCTCCGGGGACCTCAACTCGATCCTCGGCCACCGAGCCATCGCCGTCGACCTGACCCCCGGGCGAGGGGCGGCCAAGCCATTGAAAGCCGCTCGCCCCGACCTTCGAGTGGCCATCGGTGGGGCCGTCGGCCTGGCGTGGACCGGGCCGCCCCCGCGGTTGGCCCTCCCGGTGGTGGACGGCCCTCCCGACTCGTTGCCCCGGATCAAGGCGGCCGGTCCGGTCCGGGTGGTCCCGGCGGTGATGGCCGAAGCCTGGCTGGAGACGGGGGGGGCCAGGCCCTCCGGACCCGCGGGTAGAGCGAGACCGGGTTTTCGGGTCGTCAGACCATCGAGTCGGCTGCCGGGGATCGCTACCCCCACCCTTCGTCACATCGAGGCCCTGGCCGCTTTGGCCGCCGGGCAACCCCTCTGCTTCGGTCGATTACGCTGGCTGGAAGCCGAACTCTCGGCGGGGCGACGGGCGGAGCGGCCGAAAGTTGGGGGGGACGGCAGGAAAGCGAGGACGGGCAGTGAATTCTAGAAAAAGGACGGCCGAGGGGTCGTCCGAAGCCTTCCTTGACAGCCTATCGGGAGTGACTTATAATTTGGGACGCATAGGCAAGCACTGGCGCTGATCCGGTGCTTGCCTGGTTGTACGCCACCGCCCGGGACGACCAGACGGTCAAGGGTTTTTTTCTACGGCCGTCCGGCCTTCAGTCTCGGCCCGCTAAGACCCGCTCTGAAAACGCTTTTCCCCAGCCAGAACGGAGAATAAAAGAGGAGTCCAAGGCATATATTGGCTTTGGACGCGGGGGATCTTGCCCCCGCTTTTAAAGGAGCGAAAGCCAGATGGCCGACAAAGAGGTCATCCTCTCACTCGAGGGCTTGAAGAAGCTCGAGCAAGAGCTGGAGCACCTCAAGTCCGTTCGACGCCGGGAGGTGGCCGAGCGGATCAAGCAAGCCAGACAGTTCGGTGACGTGGGCGAGAACTCCGAATACGAGGACGCCAAGAACGAGCAGGCCTTCATCGAAGGCCGCATCTTGACTTTGGAGAAGCTCCTGCGCAACGCCAAGTTAATGGACGAGGTCAGCGTGGAAGCCGGCCGAGTCGGGGTCGGCTCCAAGGTCAAGTTGAAGGAGTTCAAGAAGGGCGTCGTCGTCGAGTTCACCATCGTCGGGTCGACCGAGGCCGACCCGGGCCGGAACCTCATCTCCAATGAGTCACCAGTCGGCAAGGCCATGCTCGGGCAGAAAGTCGGGACCGTGGTCGAGGTCAACATCCCGGCCGGGACCATCAAGTACGAGATCCTCGGCATCTCTCGATAGAAGGGCACGCGCGCCGGCCGGCGACGTCGCGCCCGGCCAACCTTAGAGCGATCTGAGCAAGGCCGCGACCATCCGGATCGCGGCCTTCTTCAATGGCCATGGTGATGGATCCAGATCCCGGGTGGACGGGCCTTCCGTTCAGCCACCCCAACCGTAGGCAGGAGGAGAGGACCTTGAGCGACGAGACCCCCAAGACCAGTCTCTCCGAGACTAGCGAGATCGCCGTTCGCCGAGCCAAACTGGACAAGCTTCGCGGGATGGGGCTGGACCCCTTCGGCCACCGCTTTGAGCGGACCCACTTCGCCCAGCACGTCAAGGACGACTTCGTCACCCTGGAAGGCCGGGAGGTGACCATCGCCGGCCGGCTGACGACCATCCGCAAACACGGCAAGGCCACCTTCGCCGACCTCAGCGACATGTCTGGGAAGGTGCAGGTCTACGCGAAGATTGACGTCCTCGGGGAAGACCAGTACGGGCTGTTTGATGAGCTCGATGGGGGCGACACCATCGGGCTGACCGGCGTCGTCTTCAAGACCAGGCGCGGAGAGGTCACCGTCGAGATCAGGCGGTTCGAACTGCTCTCCAAGGCCCTCCGGCCGCTCCCCGAGAAATGGCACGGCCTGACCGACGTAGACCTCCGGTACCGTCAGCGCTATGTCGACCTGATCGTCAACCCGGACGTCCGGGAGACCTTCGTCAAGCGCAGCAAGATCATCAGTGCCGTCCGCCGGTACCTCGACGGCCACGGGTACTGCGAGGTGGAGACGCCCATCCTGACCCTCCTGGCCAGCGGCGGCCACGCCCGGCCGTTCACCACCCACCACAACACTCTTGACCTCGACCTTTGCCTGAGGATCGCCCTCGAGCTGTACCACAAGCGGCTGATCGTCGGGGGCTTCGACCGGGTCTACGAGATCGGCCATTGCTTCCGCAACGAAGGCATCGACACCCGACACAACCCCGAATTCACCATGCTCGAACTATATCAGTCCTTCGCCGACTATGAGGACATGATGCGCCTCGGCGAGGAGATGTTCGCCGGCGCGGCCGAAGAGGCCCTGGGCACGACCAAGGTCACCTATCAAGGGCGAGTCCTGGACCTCACCCCACCGTGGCCACGGGTCAGGATGCTCGACGCGATCAAGGAGTACGCCGGGGTCGACTGGCTGACCGTGAAGAGCGACCAGGAGGCCGTGGCCATCGGCGAGAAGCTCGGCCTGGACCTGGCCGGCAAGCGGACCAAGGGGATGGTCCTTGACGAACTGTGCTCCGAGTTTGTCGAGCCGCGCCTGATCCAGCCGTCTTTCCTCATCGACTACCCGATCGAGATCTCCCCCCTGGCCAAGCGACGGCCGGACAACCCCGAATTGACCTATCGTTTCGAGGCCTTCATCAACGGTTGGGAGACGATGAACGCCTTCTCGGAGCTGAACGACCCGATCGACCAGCGCGAGCGGTTCGAGCAGCAGGCCCGGGAGAAGGCCAAGGGGAACGACGAGGCGATGGCCTACGACGAGGACTTCGTCACCGCCCTCGAATACGGGATGCCGCCCACCGGCGGCATGGGCGTCGGTATCGATCGCCTGACCATGCTTCTCACCGACTCGCCTTCCATCCGCGATGTCATCCTCTTCCCGGTGATGAGGCCGCGGGGCTGAACGAAGCGGGCGGCCCAAAGCCGCCCGTCACTCGTCCTTCCCGGTCACCTCGGAGAAGTCGTCCCGCAGGTCGATGAACATCCGGCCCGACCGGTCCGATTGGACCAGGATGACGTCGGAGATGTCTTCGACGCCGCGCCGGCGGAGCTCTGCGTCCTCCTTTCGGGTCTTGAGTTTCTCCGGGCCGCCGGTCGTCTTCTGGCCGGCGGCCTTGCCTTTCCGCCCCGCCGCCCGTCGGGGATGCTTTCTCTGATTAAAGCACCGCCTCGGCCAACCGACCGATCAGCCCGCCGGCCAGGAAGGCCACGACGAAGCTGGAAGCCCAGACGATCAGGGCCTGCAGAGAACCGCGCTCCTTGAAGATCACCATCACCGCGGCGATGCAGGGGACGAAGAGGGTGATGGTGACCACCGCGGTGACCTTCTGGGCCGCGTCCAGGGTCAGCGCCGAAAGGCCGGCCGCGCCGAAGTCCCGCCGGACGATGCCCATGATGAAGGCCGTCGCCGCCTCCCGGGGGAGGTGCAGCCAACCCACGGTGAGCGGGGCCAGGAAGCCCTGGACGTCCGCGAGCCAACCGGTCACCTTCAGGAAGCTGATGACCAGCGAGCCATAGACGAAGAGGGGCCCGGCGTCGCGCAGGAACATGACCGTCTTGGCCCAGGTCTTCTGAAGGACGTTGCCGACCCGGGGCAGCCGCAGGGGGGGCAGGTCGATGAAGAGATCGGAGGACACGCCCGGCAGGAGCCGGTCGAGGATGGTCCCGGCGAGGGCGAAGATGGCGGCGATGGTCCCGACGAAGATCAGGACGGCCAGGGGGCCGACCCCGGCCATCATCCCGGCGATCACCCCCAATTGCGCCGAACACGGGATGGTGAGGGCCAGGAGGGCCACGGCGATGGTCCGCTCGCGGGCCGTTCCGAGGAGGCGGGTGGTGATGATGGCCATGGTCACGCAACCGAAACCGAGGATGACCGGGATGACCGCCCGGCCGTTGAGGCCGATCCGCATCATCTCCCGGTCCACCAGGGTGGCCAGACGGGGCAGGTAGCCGGAGTCCTCCAGGAGCGACATTCCGAGATAGAAGGCGACCACGAGGGGGAAGAGGAGCCCGACCACGTAGGTCACGGTCATCGTCAGGAGGCCGAACTCACCCGTCAGGAACTGAGCCGCCGCCCCCCCGGCGGCCAAGTAAGGGGCAAGCAGGCCGCGGATCCAGGGCTCGTAATAGCCCCGCATCAGCCGGTCCTCGGTGAACCCGACGACCTTCTGGGCCGCCAGCACCCCGATCAGCTCATAGAGCCCGAGGAGGACGATGAAGACGATCAGCGTTCCGGCCAAGGGGCTGAGGCTGAGGTCGGACAGGGTCCGGCCGAAGTCGGCCCGCCGCTGCTCGCGACGGACGACCTCGGCCACCAGGGCGTCGACCCGCTTCCGCCGCCGTCCGTAAACCTCCTCGCGCCGGCCGGTCGGTCGCCCACCGTACTCCGCGAGGACGGTCGGGTCGTCCTCGACCATCAGGAGGGCCTCACTCCGGGCGGCCGGCCCCTCAGGCGTCCCGGCCAGTTCGCCCGCACGTTTGCAGAGCTCGAGGGTGTCCGGGTCGGGGCGGCCGGGGCGGGCGGTGTCGAGCATCCGGCGGACCGTATCCAGGCCTCGTCCCGCGGTGGCCACCGTCGGGACCACCGGGACACCGAGGATATCCCGCAGGCGCTCGTAGTCGACCCGAAGGCCGTGCCGCTCGGCCTCGTCGACCATGTTCACCGCGACCACCAAGGGCAACCCCATGTCGATGAGCTGGAGGGTCAGGAAGAGGTCGCGCTCGAGGCTGGATCCATTGACCACGTTGATGACCAGGTCGGCGGCCAGGATGACGTCCCGGGCCACCCGCTCCTCATCGTTGAAGGAGGAGACCCCATAGATGCCCGGCGTGTCGAGGACCACATCTTGACCCAGCCGGCCGCTGGAGACCTCGACGGTGGTCCCCGGGAAGTTGGAGACGTCGACGTACAGGCCGGTGAAGGCGTTGAAGAAGACCGACTTGCCGGTGTTGGGGTTGCCGACCAGGACGATCCGCCGGGCGCCGGGCGGCAGGCCGACCAGCTCGTAGCCGACGCGGCGATCGCCGCCCCCCGACTTGACCTTGTCCACGGTGAACTGCCCGCGCAGGTGGTGACGTCTAACGGCCACGGCGGACGCCTCCCCGGCGCGGGGCCAGCTCGACGGCGATCCTGGGACACAGGCGGCGTCCGATGGCCACCTGCATCGCCCCCCGGCTGAGGACCACCGGCCCGCCCCGCAAGGCCTGCTCGCAGCGGACTTCGGACCCGGCGGCCAGGCCGAAGCGAAGGGCCTGGTCCTTGGCGCGCCCATCGCTGATCCCGCCGATGATCAGGACCTGACCGCGCCGAGCTTCGTCCAGGGTCATGATGCCCTCCCTCCCGCCCTCGCCGGCTTTTGACGAGTGGACCTCGTTCCCATGCCTATGCGGGGGAAAGGGCTTTAGGCCGAAAAGAAAAGGCCGCGCTTTATCGGGCGCGGTCGGGCAGGAAAGTCCGGGATGGTCTGGCGGTGGAAGACCCGGGCGGCCAGGCGGCGGAAGTCCCGGTTGACCTCACGGAAGGAGCAGGACATCTCCCCTGATCCCGGCGACATCGGCGGCAATCCTCAGATGCCCGCGGCCGGTCAGGCGGTCGATCACGCCTCGGGCGACCGGCCGCTCCCAATGGAAGGCCCGGGCCGGCTCGGCCAGGGGGCAGGCCACCGCGTTCTCGACGTACTTCAAGAGCAGCTTCTCGCGGGCCTCATCGGGGAGTGGTAGGCCGTCCAGCAGACTCCCGGGGACCTGGCGCCCCAGCAGGTCCCACCGGTGGACCGACCAGCCCTCCAGGGACCCACCGCAGACCGTCAGGCGGAAGGTCCGCTGCGATTGGGTCAAGGCCGTCAGCAGCCGGGATCGGGGGCCGGGAAATTCCTTCTTGAAACGTCGCCAGAGTTCACGGCTGTCGATGGGCCCGGCTTCCTCGACCATCTCCAGGAGGCGCCGCTCGGTCCGGCTGAGGAGACCGGCGGCGTAGTCATCCGCCGTCGACCGGCCGGTGGCGTACAGGACGTAGAAATAGGGCAGGTAGTCCCAGGCGATGAAGGTCCCCCCGCCG
>DASXUT010000079.1:50000-53965 GCA_036504675.1 Bacillota bacterium
GCAGGCCTCAGTTCAGATCGCAGGCTGCAACTCGCCTGCGTGAAGCCGGAATTGCTAGTAATCGCGGATCAGCACGCCGCGGTGAATACGTTCCCGGGCCTTGTACACACCGCCCGTCACACCACGAAAGTCGGCAACACCTGAAGTCGGTGAGCTAACCCGCAAGGGGGGCAGCCGCCCAAGGTGGGGTCGGTGATTTGGGTGAAGTCGTAACAAGGTAGCCGTATCGGAAGGTGCGGCTGGATCACCTCCTTTCTAAGGAGTACGCGGGTCCGGCACTGGGGCGACCCACCGCCGATGACCCACACTCTTAAGGTCGATTCCAACACAATCCTTTCTTATCCGTAAGCACACTGTTTGGTTTTGAAGGTCCATGCGCGGTTTCCCGGCCGGCTTGCTCGGCCGGGAAACTGGTGGTATAATGGACTTCCATAAGTCAACAAGGGCACATAGCTCAGTTGGTGAGAGCGCGCGCCTGATAAGCGCGAGGTCGGTGGTTCGAATCCACCTGCGCCCACAGGCTTTGCAAAAAGCCTTTGTTGGGGATGTAGCTTAGTTGGGAGAGCGCCTGCTTTGCACGCAGGAGGTCAGCGGTTCGAATCCGCTCATCTCCACCAACTGGTGAATCCGGGCGTCGTCTTCGGACGGCGCCATCACATCGCACCTTGAAAACTGCACAGTGGGTAATGTAAAGCGAGTAACTTGCCACAGGTAAGTTAACCGCGCGCGAGGGAAGAAGACAGGTCAAGCTAGAAAGGGCGCACGGTGGATGCCTATGGCGCCAGGAGCCGAAGAAGGACGCGGTCAGCTGCGAAAAGCTCCGGGGAGGTGCAAGCGACCTTCGATCCGGAGATCTCCGAATGGGGCAACCCGGCGGGATTAATCCCCCGTCATCCATGGCCCAATCAAATAAGCCATGGAAGGGCACCGAGCGAACTGAAACATCTTAGTAGCTCGAGGAGCAGAAAGAATAATCGATTCCCTGAGTAGCGGCGAGCGAAACGGGAAGAGCCTAAACCGAGGTCGTGTCAAGCCGGCAAGCGTTGCGGCCACGGGGTCGAGGGTACTGTCAGGGTCCTTTGCCGAGGATCCGGGGAGTAAGAAAGGTCATCTCTAGCCGAACCGGGCTGGAAAGCCCGATCAGAGAGGGTAACAATCCCGTAGGCGAAAGAGAAGGCCCTCCCGACAGCCACCCAAGTACTACGGGACACGTGAAACCCCGTGGGAATTCAGGAGGACCACCTCCTAAGGCTAAAAACTCCTGGCGACCGATAGCGAACGAGTACCGCGAGGGAAAGGTGAAAAGCACCCCGGGAGGGGAGTGAAATAGAACCTGAAACCGTGTGCCTACAAGCAGTCGAAGTCCCCCTAGGGGATGACGGCGTGCCTATTGAAGAATGAACCGGCGAGTTATGGTCGGCAGCGAGGTTAAGGGCCTGAAGGTCCGGAGCCGTAGCGAAAGCGAGTCTTAAAAGGGCGAATGAGTTGCCGGCTATAGACCCGAAACTGGAGTGACCTACCCATGGCCAGGGTGAAACGCGTCTAAAAGCGCGTGGAGGCCCGAACTCATTAGCGTTGAAAAGCTATGGGATGAGCTGTGGGTAGCGGTGAAATGCCAATCGAACCCAGAGATAGCTGGTTCTCCCCGAAATAGCTTTAGGGCTAGCCTCGAGTATGATTGACGGGGGTAGAGCACTGATTGGGCTAGGGGCCCAACAAGGTTACTGAACCCATTCAAACTCCGAATCCCGTCAATTTAGAGCTCGGGAGTCAGACTGCGGGGGCTAAGCTTCGTAGTCAAAAGGGAAACAGCCCAGACCGTCAGCTAAGGTCCCTAAGTACAGGCTAAGTGGAAAAGGATGTGGATCCGCTCAGACAACCAGGATGTTGGCTTAGAAGCAGCCACCATTCAAAGAGTGCGTAATAGCTCACTGGTCGAGTGGGTCTGCGCCGAAAATGATCGGGGCTCAAGCCTGACACCGAAGCTACGGATGCGGAGGAATCCGCGTGGTAGGGGAGCGTTCCATGGCCGGCGAAGCCGTACCGGAAGGTGCGGTGGAGGGCATGGAAGAGAGAATGCCGGTATGAGTAGCGAAAAGACAGGTGAGAATCCTGTCCGCCGCAAGCCCGAGGTTTCCTGAGGAAGGCTCGTCCACTCAGGGTTAGTCGGGGCCTAAGCCGAGGCATAGAGCGTAGGCGATGGACAATCGGTTGATATTCCGATACCACCTAGTTGCCGCTATGAGCGATGGGGTGACGCAGGAGGGTAGGCGCAGCCAGCCGTTGGTCGTGCTGGTCTAAGCCGGTAGGGGGTCCGGGTAGGTAAATCCGCCTGGGCGATACCCCGAGAGGCGATGGGGAGCGAAATTTGAGTAGCGAACTGGCCGAACCCACACTGACGAGAAAAGCCTCTAGCCAGGCAACGGGTGCCCGTACCGTAAACCGACACAGGTAGGCGGGGAGAGAATCCTAAGGCGCGCGGGAGAACCCTCGTTAAGGAACTCGGCAAAATGACCCCGTAACTTCGGGAGAAGGGGTACCCCAAAGGGTGAGGGTGAACAGCCTGAGCCATGCGGGGGCGCAGAGAAACGGCCCAAGCGACTGTTTAGCAAAAACACAGGTCCCTGCGAAAGAGAAATCTGATGTATAGGGGCTGACGCCTGCCCGGTGCTGGAAGGTTAAGGGGAGAGGTCAACCGCAAGGTGAAGCTTCGAGCCGAAGCCCCAGTAAACGGCGGCCGTAACTATAACGGTCCTAAGGTAGCGAAATTCCTTGTCGGGTAAGTTCCGACCCGCACGAATGGCGTAACGACTTGGGCGCTGTCTCAACGAGGGACCCGGTGAAATTGAAATACCTGTGAAGATGCAGGTTACCCACGACTGGACAGAAAGACCCCGTGGAGCTTTACTGTAGCCTGACATTGGATTTTGGTGCTTGATGTATAGGATAGGTGGGAGGCTGGGAAGCGTGGGCGTTAGCCTGCGTGGAGCCAACGGTGGAATACCACCCTTTGAGTATCGAAGTTCTAACCTTGGGCCGTGAATCCGGTCCGGGAACAGTGTCAGGTGGGCAGTTTGACTGGGGCGGTCGCCTCCTAAAGAGTAACGGAGGCGCCCAAAGGTTCCCTCAGAATGGTTGGAAATCATTCGTAGAGTGCAAAGGCATAAGGGAGCTTGACTGCGAGAGCTACAATTCGAGCAGGAACGAAAGTTGGGCTTAGTGATCCAGCGGTCCCGAGTGGAAGGGCCGTTGCTCAACGGATAAAAGCTACCCCGGGGATAACAGGCTTATCTCGCCCAAGAGTCCACATCGACGGCGAGGTTTGGCACCTCGATGTCGGCTCATCGCATCCTGGGGCTGGAATAGGTCCCAAGGGTTCGGCTGTTCGCCGATTAAAGCGGTACGTGAGCTGGGTTCAGAACGTCGTGAGACAGTTCGGTCCCTATCCGTCGTGGGCGCAGGAAACTTGAGGGGAGTTGTCCCTAGTACGAGAGGACCGGGATGAACGGACCGCTAGTGTACCAGCTGTCCCGCCAGGGGCATTAGCTGGGTAGCCAAGTCCGGAAGGGATAAGCGCTGAAAGCATCTAAGCGCGAAGCCCACCCCAAGATGAGGTTTCCCACAGAGTTAATCTGGTAAGACCCCAGACAGATGATCTGGTTGATAGGCCGGGGGTGTAAGTCCCGAAAGGGATTCAGCTGACCGGTACTAATAGGTCGAGGGCTTGAACCTGACTCTTCCCATGCGCTTCCCTAAAAAGATACATACCCACTGTGTGGTTTTCTTGGTGCGATGCCTAGCGCCCATCACGGCGCGGCATCATAAAAGCACCACCAGCTTTCCGGTGGCCATAGCAGAGGGGAAACACCCGTTCCCATCCCGAACACGGAAGTTAAGCCCTCTCGCGCCGATGGTACTTGGCGGGTAACTGCCTGGGAGAGTAGGTCGCTGCCGGGAAATATTGA
>DASXUT010000080.1 GCA_036504675.1 Bacillota bacterium
CGCGGCCACCGAACACAAGGACCTGAGGTTCCACTACCTTCACGAGCCGTGCAAGACCCCGGTCCAGTACCGCAAGTTCTGCCCGAGCTGCCAGCGGGAGGTCGATCAGGAGGAGATCGTCTGGGGCTACGAGTATGCCAAGGGCCAGTATGTCATCCTCCGAGAGGAGGACTTCAGCCACATCCCCGTGCCTTCGACCAAGGTCGTCGATATCGTCGAGTTCATCGACCTGGCCGAGATCGACCCGATCTTCTACGACAAGACCTACTTCCTCGAACCGGCTGAGGGTGGCCTGAAAGCCTATGGCCTGCTGCGGCGGACGATGCAGGAGACGGGTCGGGTGGCGGTGGCCAAGGTGGCCATCCGGACCAAGGAATCCCTCGCTGCCATCCGGGTTTACCAGGACCGGGTGCTGGCCATGGAGACGATGTTCTGGCCGGACGAGATCCGCGACTGGGCCGAGCTCGAGGGGCTGGCGACCGAGGCGGCGCCGAACGACAACGAGGTTAAAATGGCCAAGACCCTGGTCGACACCCTGGCCGGTCCCTTCGAGCCCGGGAAGTACGACAACGAGTACCGCCGGGCCCTTCTGGAGATGGTCCACGCCAAGATCGAGGGGCGTGAGGTTTTCGCCGTCCGCGAGCCCGAGGCGGCCAGAGCGATGGACCTGATGGAGGCCTTGCGGGCGAGCGTCAAATTGGCCGAGGAGCATCGCGGCGGACCCGGACCTCCACCGGGGCAGGGGACGGGCCCGCACTGATGCCGGGCGGCCCTGAATCCGACCTCTTCTCTTCGGCCATCCGGCCGATGCTGGCGGTGAGCGTGGGACGCCCCTTCGATTCGCCGGACCATCTCTTCGAAGTGAAGTGGGACGGTTATCGTTGCCTGGCCTTCATCGAGGCTCGGGCGAGCGGTGGCGGGCCGCCGCCGGCGACCGCCGGCGACACCGGGCGGGTCCGACTGCAGAGCCGCAACCTCCTGGACATGACCGCCCACTACCCCGACCTGGCCGTGCTACCCAGGCACCTATCGGGCCGGCGGGCGATCATCGACGGGGAGATCATCGCCTGGGGCGAGGACGGCCCGGACTTCGGACGGCTGCACCGGGCCCAGGGGCCGTTCTGCTTCGTCGCCTTCGATCTCCTTTACCACGACGGCGTCGACCTGATGCCGAGGCCACTCTGGGAGAGGCGGGAGATGCTCGCCCGGGTCCTGAGTCCGGGCGACCGGGTGGTTCTCTCCGACGCGATCGCCGAGCGCGGGGAGGCCCTTTACCAGGCCATCGTCCAGAAGGACTTGGAAGGGATGATGGCCAAGGCCCGCCTGAGCCCGTATCTGCCGGGCAAGCGCAGCCCATACTGGATCAAGGTCCGGAACGTCAAACGGCTGGATTGCGTCATCTGCGGCTACACCCGGGGCCGCAACTTCGGGCATTTCGGCGCCCTGATCCTCGGGGTGAACACGGCCTTCGGCCTCACCTACGTGGGGCATGCCGGAACCGGGTTCGACGGCGAGGAAGTCAAGCGGCTCCTCGGCCTGATGGCGCCGGCCGGGGCCTCGCCGTTCGCCGGGCGGGTGCCCCGGGAGATCCGGAAGAACGCGCACTGGGCTGATCCTCGCCTGGTCTGCGAGATCGAGTATACCGAAATCACCGCCGATGGTCGCCTTCGCCACCCGACCTACCGTGGGCTCCGATCAGACAAGCAACCTTCGGAGTGCACCCTCGAGGAGGCCCGCTAGCGTGGCCCAAGAACAGGTGGTGACCATCTCCGGACGGAAGATGGTCCTGACCAATCCCCAGAAGGTCCTCTGGCCGGTTGCCTCGTACACCAAGGGGGACATGATCGAGTATTACGTCAAGGTCGCCCCTTTGATGTTGCCACACCTGCGCGATCGGCCCCTGGTCTTGACCCGCTACCCTGATGGCGTCGACGATGAGTGGTTCTATCAGAAGGATTGCCCCGACTACGCGCCTCCGTGGATCGAGACGTTCGACTTCTACGCCAAATCGGCCGACCGCTCCATCGCCTTCATCCTCGCCCGCGACCCGGCCGACCTGGCCTGGCTGGCCAATCAGGCAGCGGTGGAGATCCATCCCTGGCTCTCCCGGTGCGACGAGCCCGAGCGACCGGACTTCGCCGTCTTCGACCTCGACCCGTCTCCGCCGGCCACCTTCGAGGCTGTGGTCAGAGTGGCCTACATCATCAAGGACATCCTCGACCGCCTGGGGATGAGGGCCTACCCGAAGACCTCCGGGGCCACCGGGCTTCACCTCTACCTGCCGGTCGTCCGCCGTTACGGCTACCCCGACCTGGCCCGGTTCGTGGCCGCGGTGGCCGATTTGATTCAGGCCGACCACCCCGGCCTGACCACCCGGGAGAGGACCGTCGCCAAGCGTCGGGGGGTCTACATCGATCACCTCCAGAACGTCCTCGGGAAGACCATCGCCGCCCCCTACAGCCTTCGACCGACCCCGGAGGCCACCGTCTCGACCCCGGTTCGGTGGGATGAATTGCCCCACCTCGACCCGAGGGACTTCAACATCCGCACGGTCTACGAACGCTTTGACCGAGTCGGCGACCTGTTCGCCCCGGTCCTCATGGACCAACAGACTCTGGGGGGCCTGGTCGAAGGGACCGGCCACTGAAGACCCGCGGGCCGGCCGCGGGTCGTCCTTCGCCCGCGCGCCCACCCTGGCGGAACACCGGGGTGGCGCGGATAATCCCCTGGTTAGGCGCCTGAGCCGACGGCGGCTGTTCTTCTGCCCTTCATCCTCATCGGCCTGGGGTTGTCCATCCTCTTCCGGATCTCGCGCCCACGGCGCCGGTGAACGAGGCCGCCCTCGCTGACGAGCTCGGGCTGCCACCTGAAGAAGCCAAAGCGGGAGCCTTCGCTCCCGCCCTTCATGATGAAAACAGGAAGCCTACAGCAACCTTCGCTCCGGCTACTGCACGTGCCTACAGAGCTAACGACAACCTTTCAGCTGCCATCAACCCTTACGGCACCTACAATAACCTTTGCCCGACTGCTACAGATCCCAAGAAACGCTCGCCTCACAGCCTGCAGCGATCTCTCGACCGCTGCAAACCGCTACCGAACCTGTAGCAATCTTGGCTCGACCACCATGGATCCTTGTGGAGCCTGCAATAGCCGCTTGGGTTACTGCAGACCCGTTGGGAACCCATGATGATCTTCGCGCCGGCCATTACAGACCGCTGGGGAAGCGGTTGCCAGGGCAATCCCTCGGGTCACCGGAACCCAGCTTCCGGCAGGAGGGTGGATCCCTGGCCGCTTGAGCGGCCCGCAATGACCTTTGCTCGACCATCGCCGATCCCCTTGGAGAGAACCGACGACAGTCTTCGCTCGGCTGCTGTAGACCTCGGTAATATTCCTTTCCTCTGACCAAGCGTTTTAACCGCCGTCCGTGGCTGCCCGGGTAGGTAGTTGATGGAATGATGCCCAATCGATGGTTCCCATGGGCGCCCGCTTCGCCGCAAAACCGGCCTATCGGCGGGTTCTCCGCTCCCGACCACCGCGATAGATTTCAGTACGGCCGGCCGGAAGCACTAGCTCAGCACCCGGCCGCCCAATTCGCACAAGGCGGTGGGGGCTTTGCTCAACTTCATCTGGCTCTTGATGTTGGTGGTCGGGGTGGCCGTAGCCGGTGCCGGCGGGCGGATCGACCTGGTCACGGGGGCCGTCACCGATGCGACGAAGCAGGCCGTCGACTTGGCCATCGGCTTTGTCGGCGCCATGTCCCTGTGGCTGGGACTGATGAAGGTGGCGGAGAAGGGCGGACTGATTCAGAGCCTCGGCCGGGCCCTGCGCCCCTTGGCCCGCTGGCTCTTTCCGACCCTGGATCCGGACGGGCCGGCCGTCGGGATGGTTTTGATGAACATGAGCGCGAACTTCCTCGGCCTTGGCAACGCGGCCACGCCGTTTGGTCTAAGGGCGATGGAGGAACTCCAGAAGCTCAATCCGGACAAGGCCACGGCCAGTGACGCCATGTGCACCTTCCTGGCGGTCAACACCTCGGCCATCACCCTCGTGCCCGTGATGCTGCTGGCCCTGCGGGCGGCCCTCGGTTCCACCGATCCGACGGCCGTCGTCGCCCCTTGCTTCTTGGCCACGGTCGTCTCGGCCGTGGTCTCAGTGACGGCCGACCGCCTCTTCCGGGCGGCCAGCCGTCGAAGGGGGCGGTGAGGGTGGCTGAACTCATAAGCGCTGGATCCAAATGGGTCCTGCCGATCTTCCTCGTCGGCATTCCCCTCTACGGCTACCTGCGCCGGGTCGATGTCTACGCGGCCTTTGTCGAAGGAGCCCAGGCCGGCTTCTGGACGGCCATCAAGACGATCCCGTTCATGATCGCCATCCTCACCGCTCTGGCCGTCTTCCGGGCTTCCGGAGCCCTCGACTGGCTTCTGAGGATCCTCGCCCCTTTGGGTCAGGCCCTCCACCTGCCGGGGGAGATCATCCCGCTGTTGATCCTGCGACCCCTGTCCGGCTCGGCCTCGCTGGCTTACACGGCCGACCTGATGCGCGCCTTCGGTCCCGACTCGTTGGTCGGACGGCTCGGTTCGGCCGTCCAGGGGAGCACGGACACGACTTTTTTCGTCCTGACCGTCTACTTCGGCGCGGTCGGGGTCAAGAACGTGCGCTATGCGGTGGCCGTAGGGCTCATGGGCGACGTCGCCGGGTTCATTGGGGCTTTGGTCGTGACCAGTCTCTTCTACTCTTGACCCGCTCGGGCCTCCGGGGCCGATGCATGCCGCCTTGGAAGCAGGGAATCTTGTGGACAGAGGCCGGCATGGCGGGGAGGATTCCTTCCGCGGGGGCCGAAAAGCTGATAACACGAGTCAATCCATCGGGGGTGGAAGAGTGGGCGCTGAAGAAACGTTGAGGGAAATGGGACTGGCTCTGCCGGAAGTGGTCAAGCCATTGGCCTCCTATGTGCCGTGGGTGAGGACCGGGAATCTAGTCTTTGTCTCCGGCCAGATTTGTCTGGCCGGCGGAGAGTTGAAGTTCAAGGGGAAGGTCGGCCGGGAGTTGACCCTCGAGCAGGGGGCGGAGGCGGCCAGACTGTGTTGCCTGAACTGCCTGGCGGCGGTCAAAGACGCCATCGGGAGCCTTGACCGAGTCAAGCGAGTGGTCAAGGTCGTCGGGTTCGTCAACAGCGCCCCGGGTTTCAACGCCCAACCAAAGGTGGTCAACGGGGCCTCCGACCTGTTGATGAAGGTCTTTGGGGAAGCCGGAAAGCACTCCCGGTCGGCCGTGGGTTGCAGCGACCTGCCCTTGGACACGGCGACCGAGGTCGAGATGATCGTTGAGACCGCCGAATGAGGTCTCAGGTCGTGGGGGTGAAGGTGTGCCGCTGATCAGGTTGCAGAAGGTGATCGCCGAGGCCGGCGTGGCCTCGCGACGGAAGGCTGAAGAGATGATGGTGGCCGGCCGGGTCACCGTGAACGGTAAGGTCACCCAGCGACTCGGCACGCGCGTCGACCCGGAGCGCGACGAGGTCGCCGTGGACGGGTTGGTCGTCGGGGGCCAGCCAAAGGTGGTCTACATGCTCAACAAACCCAAGGGTCACCTGTCGACGGCCAGGGACGACCAGGACCGCCCGACGGTTCTCGACCTCATTCCCGGGGCCGAAAGCCGGCTCTACCCGGTCGGCCGGCTCGATCTGGACACCGAAGGGCTGGTCCTGGTGACCAACGACGGCCCACTGGCCCATGGCCTGACCCACCCGTCGAAGGAGGTTCCCAAGACCTACGTAGCGTTGGTCCGGGGTCATCCCGGGCGAACGGCCCTCAAGACCCTGACCGCCGGGGTCGACCTCGACGACGGCCGCACTTCGCCGGCCAAGGTCCGGCTGTTGGGGGCCCACGGGGGCAACGCCCTGCTTGAGTTGACCATCCACGAAGGCAAGAAACGAGAGGTCCGCCGGATGTGCGAAGCCGTCGGGCATGAAGTTATCGAGTTGAGGCGGACCCGGCTGGGACCGCTCGCCCTTGGGTTGCTTGCTCCCGGACAGTCGAGGTCGCTCACCCCGGCGGAGCTCGAGGCGCTGCGCAGAGCGGCGGGGCTGATCGCCGGCGAGCCGACCCCGGTCGCCCGGATGCCGGCCTCGGGCCAGGGAAATGAAGGCGTGCGTCGACGCCCGCCGGGGAGCCCGCCGGAACGGGGCCGGCGAACGCGACCGAACGAAGGGGTCCCGCCTGGCCCGGGCGGTTATCGGGCGGCGGGGAAGATCGACCGCAAAGGGAGTGGAAGACCGGCCAAGGCCGGGGGCTTACGACCAGAGCGGACGGGCAAGGCGGGCCCGGTCGGTCAGCCCGGCCGGACCGTCCAGTCCAGCTGGGCCGGTCAGCCCGGCCGGACCGGTAAGCCGAGCCGGACCTTCGGACAGCCGGCCAGGTCCGCGGCGACCGGCGAGGCGAGACCTGCCGGCCCGCGACCGGTCGGGGCGAGACCTGCCGGGCGGCGACCGGTCGGGGCGAGACCTGTCGGGCGGCGGCCAGCGGCCAAGCCCAGCCCGGCCGGGCCCGGAAGTAAAGGGGGGACGAGGGCGAAGTGAGCCAAGCCCAGATGTACTCTGATTTGAATCTCAGCCCGCGGCTATTGTTGGGGCCGGGGCCGAGTGAGGTCGATCCGCGGGTCCTCCGGGCTCTGTCGGCCCCGACCATCGGGCATCTCGACCCGGATTTCCTGGCGGTGATGAACGACACCGTCGACCTGTTGCGTTATGTCTTCCAGACCGGCAACCTTCTGACCCTGCCCATGTCCGGCACGGGCAGCGCCGGGATGGAGACGGTGATGGTCAACTTGATCGAGCCGGGCGACCGGGTCGTCATCGGGGTGGCCGGGCTATTCGGCCAGCGGATGACTGACGTGGCCGCCCGCTGCGGGGCCGTGGTCGAGGCCGTCAAGGTCCCCTGGGGGCGGGCCATCGAGCCCGATCAGATTGAAGCGGCGCTGGCCAAGGGGCCGGCCAAACTGGTCGCCGTCGTCCAGGCCGAGACTTCGACCGGTGTGCTTCAGCCCCTCGATGAGATCATCGCCTTGGCTCACGGGCGCGGAGCCGCGATTGCGGTCGACGCAGTGACCTCCATCGGTGGGGTCGAACTGGCCGTCGACCGATGGGGCATCGACGCCTGTTACGGTGGCACGCAGAAGTGCCTGAGTTGCCCGCCGGGGCTTGCCCCGGTGACCTTCAACGACCGGGCGATGGGCCTCGTCACCGGCCGCAGGACCAAGATTCAAAGCTGGTACCTGGACCTGAACATGATCCAGAACTACTGGGGGCAGGAGCGCTTCTACCACCACACCGCCCCGGTGAACATGGTTTACGCCCTCCGCGAAGCCCTTCGCCTGATCCATGAGGAGGGCTTGGAGCAGCGGTTCGCCAGGCACGCCCGCCACGCGGCAGCCCTCCAAGCCGGGATCGAGGCCATGGGCCTGAAGCTGGCCGCCCAGGCCGGGCACCGACTTCCCAGCTTGACGACGGTCTCCGTGCCCGACGGCCTCGACGAGGCTCAGGTGAGGCGGGACCTCTTGGCGGCCTTCGGGATCGAGATCGGCGGCGGCCTCGGCGAGCTCAAGGGCAAGGTCTGGCGGATCGGCCTGATGGGACACTCCAGCTCTCGGCGGAACGTGCTGCTCTTCCTGGCGGCCTTCGAAGCCATCCTGCGGGGCCGGGGCGCGGCCGTCCCACGGGGGGCCGGGACGGCCGCCGCAGAGGAGTTCTATCGGTCACGCTGAGCCGCTTGAGCCGGGTTGATTGACAGGAAATCAGGCTCCTGTTAGTATGTTATCGGAACAGGCCGTCGGATGGATCGACCGATGGGGCTGGGCTTGGTCGTCGACAAGCAGCGGATGACTCCGTGGGACCGCCTTTTTGGGGGTCCACGGGTTTTTTTTGCCCAAAATGGGAGGATCGTTCATGCCGGGACGAGAACCAGCCGTGACAACCATCGCGCCGCCGGCGCCAGGGGAGACTGGAACCGGGCGGGCCGGGGGCGTGACCAAACGCTATCGGCAGGTCAATCGCGTCTTGTGGGTGGTACTGGTCCTGAACTACGGGGTCTGTGCCCTCAAGCTGGTCGCCGGCT
>DASXUT010000081.1 GCA_036504675.1 Bacillota bacterium
GTCGTAGCCCCATACATCGTTCAGCAGTTGATCACGGGTGAAGACTTGGCGGGGATGGGCGGCCAAGAGTTGCAGGAGATCAAACTCCTTGGGGGCCAGGGGCAAGTCCTTAGACCCGTATCGGACGGTCCGGGAATGCGGCTCGATGACCAGGGGGCCATGGCTGATGGAAGGGGGCAGCTCCCGAGCCCGGTTGGCCCTCCTCAACAGGGCCTTAGCTCGGGAGACCAGTTCCTTGGGACTGAACGGCTTGGTCACGTAGTCGTCGGCTCCGAGGTCGAAACCCAATAGCCGCTCCGACTCTGAGCCGAGGGCGGTCAGGATGATCAGCGGGACGTCGCCGGCTCGGCGAATCGAGCGGCAAACCGCCCAACCGTCGGTCTGGGGCAACATCAGGTCAAGGACGACGAGGTCGAAAGGGCCCTCGCGGAACCGCTGGAGGGCCTCCGTCCCATTCGAAGCCTCGACCACCGAGTATCCTTCGTTCTCCAGGTATAGCCGGAGGAGACGCCGCATCCGCTCCTCATCGTCGACGACCAGAACGTTGGCCGGGGCCAATCATCCCACCCACCATCTAATGACAGGATTGCCCGCGGGCCGCCGGGGTCGAACGGTCCTTCTCCTCATCCTCCGCCGGGGCCGGGGTGGTCGACTGCTGGTGCTGGTGTCCATGACCGCCCATCATGAAGATGTGCGATAGCGGGCAAAGCAGGATCAGCAGCCAGCCGATGTTGCCGCCGAGCCGACCGGTGAGGGCGGCGAAGAGCCCGATGGCTCCCACCGCGCAGAGACCGAGCACCAACCATTGTTTATTCTTCACGCCGAGGGTTCCCTCCTACACGGCTTCTCAACCTGGCGCGGCTTCTCAACCTGGGTCACCGAGGCTGCCAGACAGGGGCGCCGATCAGCGGCGCCCCCGCGTCTGCTAGTGGCAAGCCGAATTACCGTCGCCCGGCGCGCCGCCGCCCATCATCGAGCCCATCGTCCCACCCTGCATCTGGCCGTCATTCATCAAGCCCTGCATCTGCTCACGGTGGTCCGGCGCGGCCATCATCTGTCGCATGGCCTCGGTCCTCGCTTCCGGGGTGGTTGCCCCGGCCGCGTCTTGACACGCCCGCCGCAGTTGCTCGGCCGCCGGCGGCGGAGCCGCTTTGGACGAGCCGAGCGAGGCCGCCAGGGCCGGCAGCGGTTGGGCCGCCGAGGCCGCCAGGGCCAGGGCAAGCACCACGGCGCCGGTCAGGAGCCAGTGGCGAAGCTTCATCGTTTCACCTCCCGGGGGCCCGACCGTCTCGCGAGGCACGGCCGCCCTTGCTGTCCACAGCATATAACCCGGCCGTGTTCAAAGTTGGAAGAGTCTTTGACGAAACTGTGAAGAACCGGGCGACCGCGTCTTCACAATTCCCTCACCGTTTGTTCTCTTTTTCATGAGTTTTCCAGAGCACACTTGAGGCATCCGAGACGGTTTGAGGTGAATGTTCTTGTCCGACCGCCGCCTTCAGGCCTTCCTTGTTTCCCTCGCTGCCCTGCTCTTCGAGCTGACCACGGTCAGGCTCATCTCGTACTCCCTGAACGCCTACTACGCCTATGCCAGCCTGGCGATGGCGGCCATGGGCGGCGCCGTGGGGGCCGCCCTGGTTACCCGCCGAACTGACGGCGTTCGTCGGGACTCGCTCCGGATCGCTGTCGGTGTTCTCTTCCCGCTGGCTTTGGCGGGCCTGCTCCTGCCTTGGCCGGGCCCGGCCCGACCGCTGATGATCACGATTGCGGCCGGACTTCCCTATCTGGCCGTCGGCGGATGGATGAGCGACCTCTTCCGGCGCCATGGGCAGGAGGCCAACCAGCTTTACTTCTATGACCTGGCCGGCGCCGCCTCCGGGGTGGCCGCCGGTTACCTGGCCATGGAGGTTATCGGGCCGCTGCGACTGGCCATCTTCGTGGCCCTGATCGTCCTTGGGTGGGGGGTGGCCGGCCGGGTGAAGCGCGTCGGGATAACCGTGGCCGCGGCCCTGGTCGGGGTGGCTGTCCTGGGATCCGGCGCAGCCTGGTATCCCAGGTTGAACCGGGGCCTCCTGCCGGCCGCCGATAAGCCCATGAGTCAACTGATGGCGGTCACCGGCTCCCCGGTCTGGAGTCGGTGGTCCCCGTTCGGACGGGTTGACGTCGTCCCTTCGGTGGAGCCGCGGAAGTTAGTGATTTACACCGACGGCACGGCCGCCACGGACCTCGTCAGGTACCAGGGCGACCTGTCCACTGTCAGTTTCCTCGGCCGGGAGTCGGGTTCGCTGCCCTTCATCCTCAAGCCCGGCGGCAAGACTCTGATTATCGGGCCGGGTGGTGGGAAGGACATCCTCATGGCCCTGCTGACGGGCTCCCAAGAGATCACCGCGGTCGAGGTCAACCCGACGGTGGTCCAGGCCGTCCGGGAGGTCGAGGGCCCTAAGGGCGACCCATACGCCGACCCCAGGGTCAAGGCGGTCATTGGGGACGGCCGCTCCTTCGTCCGGGGTACCGGGGAGTCTTACGACTTGATCTACCTGTCGGTGGTCATGACCGAGACCTCCGAACGGGCCGGTTGGGGTCTCTCCGAGAGCTACATTTATACGGCGGAAGCGGTCGGCGACTACCTGGCCAAGCTGCTGCCCGGGGGGGAGTTGGCCTTTGTCCTCCATGGCTCGAGCGACATCTACCGGGCCATCCCCATGGTCATCCAGGCCTTCGCGGAGCAAGGGCTGACCGCCACGGAGGCGGCCGCGAGAATGGCCGTCTTCACCCAGGAGAACGGCGCCGGACACGCTCATGCCCGTCCCATCCTGCTGGTCACGGCAGACCCGATCACCGGCGACCAGGCCTCCTGGATCAAGGCGGCGGCAGACGCGGGCGGGGCCACGGCCCTCTATTTGCCGGGCGTGGCTGAAGGTGGGGTTTTGGGGGTCTTCGCCGAGGGCCTCCTGACCCTCGACCAGTACCTTGCAGTGATGGCCAAGAACGGGTTTGACGACCGCCCGCCCACGGATGACCGCCCCTTCTTCTACGCTTCCGCCGACAGCGCCGGACGAGTCGTCCTGTGGATCCTCACTGCCCTGGCCGTGATCGGGTGGGTGATCATCGCCTCCATCGGCGCGGGAGGCAGTGGTGACGATCAGCGGAGAGACGTGGGCCTCATCTGGGCCGCCGCCTCCGGGGCCGGATACATGGCCGTCGAAGTGGCCCTGATGCAGACGGTCCGCCGGCTCGTCCCGGAGCCCACTCTCAGCATCGCCACCGTCCTGGTCGGCCTCTTGCTGGCCAGCGCCACAGGCTCCTATCTCTCGGGCCGGATGAGGTGGCGCCCCGAGGCCGTCGCCGGCGGCGCGGCCGCCCTCACCGCCCTGTTCCTCCTGACCTTGCCGAAGATCGCCCCCTTCGGTCTGACCTGGCTCGGGGGGGCCCCCCTCCTGGTGCGGTTGCTGACGGCGATGGTCACCATCGCCCTGCCCGGGCTGGCCATGGGGGTACCCTTCCCGACCTGCCTCAAACGCAGCCGCTTTCCGGCCGCACTCTGGGCGGTCAACGGCGTATTCTCGGTCGTCGGTTCGGTGGCCGCCCTGTATCTCAGCTTGCGGTGGGGCCTGACGGTGACCTTCTGGACGGGCGCCGCCGTCTACCTGGGATTGGCAGTCGGCCTCTTTTATCAAGTAGGCTTGACAAAGAGGGGAAGCCGGAGTATCCTGGTGACTGAGGGTACCACTGGGGGGTAGGGGGTAGGCGGGGGAGGCCGAAGGGGCGCCGGCAAAGGCGCCGACCGGCCGCCACCCAGTGGTACCCCATAAAACAACCGGCATCTCAAGCGGCCTTCGAGCCCGGCCATGGCGCCGGCGCCGGATGCCGCCCGGGTGCCTTGGGAGTGACCAGTTTTGGCGATCAGACAGGTGAATCTCCGAGTCGAGGGGATGACTTGTGCTTCCTGCGTCAGCAAGATCGAAACCGCCCTGAAGAACCTGCCTGGGGTCCAGTCCGCTCAAGCCAACCTGGCCGGGGGGGCGGTAGGTGCCCGCTATGACGACGCCGGCGTCGGAGTCGGGGAGTTGGCGGGGGCCGTGAACGACCTGGGCTACCAGGTGGCCGTGGAGTCGATCAATCTCCACGTCACCGGGATGACCTGCACCGCCTGCGTGGGCAAGGTCGAGAAGGCCGTCGCGGGCCTCCCGGGGGTCACCGCCGTCACGGTCAGCCTGCCGGCGGAGTCGGCCAGGGTGCAATTCTATGCCGGGGCGGTGGAACGGGCCGAGATCAAGAAGGCGATCCGGGACCTCGGCTACGGGGCCAATGAGAAACTGACCGGCCAGGCCCAACTGGACCGGGAGAGGGAGGCCCGAGAGAAGGAGGTGCGCCGCCAGACCCGCAACATGTGGCTCGTCTGGCCGGTGGCCATGCTCATCATGCTCGGGACCTTCCGCGACTACTGGATCTTCCCGAGCTTCGTCCCGGCCCTGCTGGGGAACAAGCTCGTCCTCGGCCTGCTGACCACGCCGCTCGTCTTCGGTCCCGGCTGGCAGTTCTTCCGCAACAGCTATAACGGCCTGAGGCACGGGGTCACCGACATGAACCTGCTCTACGCGACGGGGATCGGTGCCGCCTACCTCATTGGGGTGATCAACACCGCCTGGCCGACCGCCGGTTTCGGCGGGCCCAACGCCACCTTCTTTGAATCCGCGGCCCTCCTCACAGCGTTCATCATCCTTGGCCGGTGGCTGGAAGCGCTCACCCGTGGCCGGACTTCCGAGGCCATCCGCCGCCTCATGTCCCTGCAGCCCAGGGTGGCCCGGGTCGTCCGGGGCGGCGAGGAACTGGAGATCCCGGCCGATGAGGTCGAAGTCGGAGACCTGATCCAGGTCCGGCCGGGTGAGGGGGTCCCGGTCGACGGCGAAGTCACGGACGGCTATTCCGCGGTCGACGAATCGATGATCACCGGCGAGAGCATCCCCGCGGAGAAGCGGGCCGGTGACCGGGTCATCGGTGGGACGGTGAACAAGACCGGAGCCTTCCGCTTCCGGGCCACCCGGGTCGGCAAGGACACCGCCCTGGCCCAGATCATCAAGCTCGTCGAGGACGCTCAGGCCTCGAAGGCCCCCATCCAGAAAGTGGCGGATTTTGTCGCCGGCCATTTCATCCTGGGCGTTCACGTCCTCGCCCTGGCGGTCTTCGGGTTCTGGTTCTTCTTCGGCTTCGAACGTTTCTTTGACCCGTCCAGCCGGTTCATCCTGTCACCTTACGCCCTCGGGGAGATCGGGGTCTTCGGCTTCGCCCTCCTCGAGAGCATCACCGTGCTCGTCATCTCCTGCCCGTGCGCGGTCGGTCTGGCCACCCCCAGCGCGATGATGGCCGGCACGGGAAAGGCCGCCGAGTACGGCATCCTCTTCAAGGGCGCCGAGGCGATCGAGACGACCAGCAAGTTGACGACCATCGTCTTCGACAAGACCGGCACCCTGACCAAGGGCGAGCCGTCGCTCACCGACGTGGTGGCGATGGATGGTTTCACCGAGGATACCGTGATCACCATGGCCGCGGCCGCCGAACGCCATTCGGAGCACCCGCTCGGAGAGGCCATCGTCCGGGGGGCGGCGGGGAGGGGCCTGACCCCCGTCGAGCCCGAGGAGTTCGAAGCGATCCCCGGCCACGGGATCAAGGCCCGGGTGATCGGCCGATCGGTCCTCCTCGGCAACCGCAAGCTCCTCGGCGAAGCCGGGATCGACCTCGGGTCGGCTATCGAGCGGGCGGAGGCTTTGGAAGCCCGGGGCAAGACCGTCATGTTCCTGGCCCTCGACGGCCGCCTCGCCGGGCTCGTCGCCGTGGCCGACACCCTGAAGGAAACCACCGTCCAGGCCGTCCGGAGACTCCAGGCGATGGGCATCGAAACGGCCATGATCACTGGGGACAACCGCCGCACCGCCCAGGCCATCGCCCGCGAGGTCGGCATCGACAACGTCCTGGCCGAGGTCCTTCCGGAGAACAAGGCGGCCGAAGTCCGCAAGCTCCAAGCCAGTGGCAAGAGGGTGGCCATGGTCGGCGACGGGATCAACGACGCCCCGGCCCTCGCCCAGGCCAACGTGGGCATCGCCATCGGCAGCGGGACCGACGTGGCCAAGGAGACCGGTCAGGTCATCCTAATCAAGAGCGACATCGAGGACGTCGTGTCGGCGATCGAGGTGGCCCGGGCCACCATGGGCAAGGTCTACCAGAACCTCTTCTGGGCCTTCATCTACAACTCGGTCGGCATCCCGGTCGCCGCCGGGCTGCTGTATCCCTTCACGCGCATGGTCGTCAGCCCCGAACTGGCCGCCTTCTTCATGGCCACCAGTTCCTTCTCGGTGACGATGAACACCTTGTTGCTCAAGAACTTTCGCCCAAGCCTGAGCCGAAGACCGCGGCCCAACGACGCGCCGCCCGCCTCGCGGTCGGTGGTCGAGTCCACGGCTCGGGCCAGCCTGTGAAGGGAGGATGTCAACCTTGGGTTGGAAGCGTAAGGCGCCCTTGATCTATGGGGGCATCTCCACCGGTTTGGCGCTCCTCTTCGTCGTCCTCACCAGGGGTCCCCAATACACCGCCGTGGCCCGCTGGGGCGGGGCTTTCTGGGTCCTCCTCCTGAGCCTGATCATCACCATGCCCCTGGTCATCCCGCTGGTCAAGGGGGAGCGGATCGGTGGTGGTCATGGGCACTGACCAACGGGCGGCGGGGGAATCGGTCGCCGACCAGAACCGACCCCCAATGCTGGGGCTGGCCATCTACCTGTGGTTGTGCGCCCTCCCCTTCGCCCTCATCACCTTGGGACCCCGTCTGGGGTTGGCCCGCTCCATCGCCGTGGTCTCCCTCCTCCTGGTCTTGGCGATGGCGGTCTGCCTGAGTCTCTGCCGGATGGGAAAAGGGGGAGGCCGTTCTCAAACCGCTCCATGCGGAAAAGGTCCAGAACTGAAGGTTTGAATCAAAGAAAGGGGAAAGGGACATGGCCAAGGATCCGGTCTGTGGAATGACGGTTGACGAGGGCAAAGCCGCGGCCACCGCGGAGTACCAGGGCCAAACCTACTACTTCTGCAGCGCCGCCTGCAAGGCCGAGTTCGAGAAGGACCCCAAGCGGTACGCCGGTGGAAAGGCCGGTGGTCAGCCCCAGGGGGGACACGGGCACCACGGCCATTGTTGCTAGAACGCGCTTAAACGATGACGGCAGCCGGAATCCTCCGGCTGCCGTCACGCTTTTTGGCGCTGTGGTTGCTGGGCGAAAGATCGACGCCCGGGGGGACCCACCCGACCGAAATCGCTCACGGTCCCTCGAAGTACCTTGCCCTGACCTGCTCCAAGTCGACCTCCGCGAGCCGGTCGACCACCTCCAGCACCCCCAGGACCTCGTTTCCCCTGACCACGGCGTAGGCGCCCGCTTCGGCCGGATCGAGGAAGACGGCGTTCAGGCCGCTCCCGGCCTTGAACGACTTGGCCGTCCGGCCGCTGGCCGTATCGATCAGGGAATACTCGCCCTCAGCCGAGTCGAAGGCGCCGAGGTCGAAAACGACCTTCGTTCGCAGGCCCGCCTGAACCACCACGACCAGGGGCTCGAACTCGAAACCGATCCCTTTGAAGGCGGCCACCTGCGTGGAGCCGTCGATGACGGCCTTCTTGATGATCCTCCCGGTCGGGACCTGGCCCATGTCGGCCCCATAGATGCTGGGCGAACCACCGCCCGTCGAGCAACAGGCGTTGGTGCCGTCGCCGCAACACCCGGCGCCGGCCGGGACGTCGACGTCAGGCTTGGCCACGTCGACCGCCCCGAGGTCGTCGACCACCCGGATCAGGCCCCCGATCATCCCCATCCAGCAACTGAAGGCGATGTCGCCGCCCGTCGGGGTGAACTTCAGGACGTTGGGCCCGGGCTTGAGGTTCATCGCCGTCTTCAGCGAGGGGACGATGATCTGCCTGTTGCACGAGGTCAATTGCCGGCCATCGATGGTCCACTCCACGGGGATGTTCCGCTGGACATAGAGCAGGCTCGGCCGGTAGCCCCGGGCGTCGGCGACCATCGTCAGGGCTTGCACCCCGTCGCGCAGTTCGGCTTGGCCGACCCGGCCGGAGGCCTGGGCGCTCGGTGGCGGCGCGGCGGGCCTCAGCGCGGGCCACCTCACCCCGGCGAGGGTCAGGCCGCGGTTGGCCATCACCAGGCCCAGGGAAAGGACGAGGACTCCGCTCAGGCGGAGGATCTGTCGGGGACGCCCGCCGCGCATGGCCGCGGTGGCCAGCCCGAGGGCGGACATCAGCGGCACCGTGCCCAGGGAGAAAGCCAGCATGGCCAGGGCGCCATGGACCGCGCTCCCGGTGCCGAGGGCGAAGAGTTGCATCGTCTGCAGGGGGCCGCAGGGCATCAGCCCGTTGAGTAGCCCGACCATCAGGGGACCGCGGGCCTCTCGCCGCCCTTGCCCGTCTTCGTGCCCGCGCGACCAGGGCAATTGGATCCGGAGGCGGCGGGCGAAGCCGAAACCGGCCAGGCTCAGGCCCATGGCCACCATGAAGAGGGCGGCGAAGAGCATCAGCCCGGCCTTGACCGGTAGGGAGATGGACAGGACCGAGCCGAGGGCGCCGACCAGGCCGCCCAGAGACGTATAGGAGATGACGCGTCCGAGATTGTATAGGACGACCGGCTTCAAGTCCCGCCGTCCCGGCTCGGCGCCGGCCGACAGACTCTGGCTCAGCATCAATCCGCCGCACATCCCGACGCAGTGGATCGAGGTCAACAGGCCGGTGACGAAGAGGACCGTCAAGGTCGCGCCGTTCTGAAGCCTGGCGGCCAGGTCGAGTCCGCCGGACCAGCGTCCGAGGAGGAAGATCAGGACCCCGGCGGCGAGGATGGTCAGGAGCGGGCTCAGGCCGCCGCCCCTGGTCTCGTACCCGGCCTCCCTGATGGCCGCCCCGATCCGCTCGAGATCGCACCGGCCGTCGTCGTAATCGACCACGGCCCTACCCTTGACGAAGTCGGCCTCGGCCGACTTCACCCCATCGAGGGCGCGCAGGGCCTTCTCGACCTTCCGCCCGCACGATTCACAGACCATGCCCTGAACCATGACGATCTGCTTCCTCGTCGCCACACGCATCCCCCCCGCCGCCTCGCGCCGCCCCGACCGAGGCAAGCGGAAGGCCGCTTTGGGCGGCCTTTTGTTCGCGGCTGTCGGGGAAATGGGGAAGACCATTCTCCGAGTTGTCCCGACTTCCTTCAGATGAGGAAGCAAAATTGTCTTTCAAAAAGATGCCAAGTCCGCATGGCCGCGAGACCGCCGGATGATCACGCCCCTCCCAGGCAGGCCTGGCGGACCATGGGGTCGGTTGACAACTGCCGACCCGTCCCGGAGAGTAGGACGCGGCCCGTCTCCAGGACGTAGGCCCGGTCGGCGATGTCCAGCGCCAGACGCGCGTTCTGCTCGACGAGGAGGATGCCCGTCCCATCGTCGCGGATGCGGCGAATCGTCTCGAACATTGCCGCGACCAGCCGTGGAGCCAGGCCCATCGACGGTTCGTCCATCAAGAGAAGTCGCGGTGAAGCCATCATCGCCCGGGCGATGGCCAGCATCTGTTGCTCGCCGCCACTGAGGGTCCCGGCCACCTGGCGGCGGCGGTCCCGCAAGGCGGGGAAGACGGTGCAGACGCGCTCCAGGTCCCGGCGGATCTCGGTCCGGTCGGGCCGCGAGAAGGCGCCCATCTCCAGGTTCTCGAGCACCGTCATCCTGGGGAAGACCTGCCGGTTGTCGGGGGAGGCGGCGATTCCCCGGCGAACGATGGTCTGCGGGGGCAGACCCGAGACGTCCGCCCCGTCCAGGGAGACCCGGCCGGAGCGCGGGTGCAGCAACCCGCAGACCGTCCTCAGGAGGGTGGTCTTCCCGGCCCCATTGGCCCCGACGACCACCACCAGCTCACCGCGGCCGACTTCCAGACTCACCCCCTTCAGGGCGTGGACGCGGCCATAGTAGACGTGGATGTCCTTGACCTCAAGCACTGGCCACGCCCCCCTTCTCGCCGAGATAGGCGGCCAGCACGGCGGGGTCCGTCCGGACCTCCTCGGGCCGGCCGTCGGCGATCTTCCGGCCGTAATCGAGGACGACGACCCGGTCGGAGACGGCCATCACCGCCCGCAGGTCGTGCTCGACCATGACCACGGTGATCTCTTGCCGCCGGACCGACCTGATGAGCCCCAGGAGATCCTCGACTTCGGCGTAGTTCATCCCGGCGGCCGGTTCGTCGAGCAGGAGGAGTCGGGGCCGCGTGGCCAGGGCCCTGGCGATCTCCACCCGGCGCTGAGCGCCGTAGGGAAGGTCGCCGGCCTGGACATCGGCCCGGCCCGGCAGGCCGACCGTGTCGAGCAGTCCCGCCGTCGTCGCGAGAACCGATCGCCGTTCGGCCCGGGCCGTCCGGCTGTCGACCAGGGCCGACCAGAGCCCGGCCCGCGTCCGGCAGTGCTGGGCGATATTGACGTTGTCGGCCACCGTCAGGTGGCTGAAGAGGCGGATGTTCTGGAACGTACGGGCGATGCCGCTCCGCGTCACCCGGTGGGCGGGTTGGTTGGTGATGTCCGCGCCGTCGAAGCGGACCTCCCCGGAATCCAGGCGGCCCAGCCCCGAGACGGCGTTGAACAGAGTGGTCTTGCCGGCCCCGTTCGGGCCGATGACCGAGACGATCTCCCCGGCCTCGACGGTCAGGCTGACCGATTCCAGGGCCTTGATCCCCCCGAAGGCGACGGTCGCCCCGCTTACGATGAGCAGACTCATGACCCCCGCCCCCCTTGGTTGAGATGGGCCGCGCCGCCCGCCCGCGGGCGCCGGCCGGCCAGCTTCTCCAGCAGTCCCCCCTGGGCCAGGCGCCGCTCGGGGATGAGCCCGTTTGGCCGATAGATCATCAGCAGGATGAGGGCGGCTCCATAGAAGAAGAGCCGGTAGTCGGCCAGGGGCCGGAAGACCTCCGGCAGGACGACCAGCACCGCCGTCCCGATGATCGAGCCAGGGATGCTGGTCCCGCCGAGGAGGGCCATGCTGACGATGAGGAAGGACTCGCCGCTTCCGAAGGACGACGGGTTGATGAAGCTGATGTAGTGGGCGTATAGGCTGCCGGCCAGACCGGCGATGAACCCCGAGACGGTGAAGGCCAGGACCTTGAGGTAGCCGGTGTCAACGCCCATGGCCTTGGCCGCCAATTCATCCTCGCGGATGGCCACCAGGGCATCGCCCAGCCGCGAGTTCACCAGTCGGTGGACGGCCAGGGCGACCAGGGCCAGGATGGCCAGGGTCAGGTAGTAATAGGAGGTCACGGAGGCGAAGGTGAAACCGAGGACCCCGGCCGGCGGGATGTTGGTCAGACCCATCGGCCCGCGCGTGACGGAACTCCAGTTGAGCAGGACCAGCCGGACGATCTCCCCGAAGCCGAGGGTAATCATGCCGAGGTAGAAGCCCGAGGATCTCAGCGTGGGCAGGCCGACGATCAAGCCGCCCAGGGCGGCGACGACCCCGGCCGCCGGGAGACCGAGGAGGAACGGGTAGCCGTTCAGGGTCAGGAGGGCCGAAGCATAGGCCCCCAGGGCGTAGAAAGCGGCCTGTCCCAGGGCCAACTGGCCGGCGTATCCAGAGACCAGGTTGAGGCTGAGGGTGAGGATGGTGTAGATGGCGATGAGGACGCCCAGGTGAACCAGGTACCGACTGGCCACCAGAGGAAAGGCGAGGGCCAGGAGGACGGACAGCGGGACCCAGGGGAACCGCGCGAGCCGCGTCATCGTCACGCCCCCTATACCTTCTGCCGCTCCGGCCGTCCCAGGATGCCCTGGGGCCGGATCAGCAGGATGACGATGAGGATGATGAAGGCAATGGCGTCGCGGTAGGCCGACAGCCAGGTCGCGCCGATGTCCTCGGCCACCCCGAGGACCAGGCCGCCGAGGACGGCTCCGGGGATCGAGCCGATCCCACCGAAGACGGCGGCGACGAACCCCTTCATCCCGGCCATGAACCCGGTACCCAGGTCGGCCACGTTGTAGTAGGCTCCCATCAGCACGCCGGCCACCGCCGCCAGGGCCGAGCCCAGGGCGAAGGTCGCCGTGTTCACCAGGTCTACGTCCACCCCGAACATGGCCGCCGCGGCCGGGTTCTGGACCGTCGCCCGGATGGCCTTTCCGAAGCGGGTCCGCCGGATGAGCAGTTGAAGCGCGGCCATCAGCCCCAGGGACACGGCCAGGATGACGACCTCCATGCGGGAGATCTGAACCGGTCCGAGGGCCAATGGCCCGCCCGCCAAGGCCGGTGGAAAGGGCCGGGTCTTCGGACCGAAGATGACCAAGGCGGCGATATCGATCATCATCCCGGCGCCGATGGTGCTGATGAACTGGGCCCCGGCCGGGGCCCGCCGGACGCGGAGGGGGTAGATGGCGGCCTTCTCGATGAGCACCCCGAGGAGCCCGCTGGCCGCGGCGGCGGCCCCCAGGCCGACCCAGAAGCCCGCCTGCCGCATGGCCACGAGGCCGATGAAGGTCCCCATCACCAGAACCGACCCGTGGGCGAAGTTGATCACTTCGAGGATGCTGAAGATCAGCGAGAAACCGAGGGCGATCAAAGCATAGACGCTGCCGATGACGAGGCCGTTGACCGTTTGCTCCAGGAGCAGTGACATTCCAGGCACCCCCCGCGGCCGGGTCTCCCCCGGCCGCTCGATGCTCCACCGCGCCGGGCAGGGCGGAGACCCTGCTCGGCGGGTGAGCCCCTACTCGGTGACGATCACGAACTTACCGTTCTTGATCTCGACGAAGATGTTCCGCTTGACGATGCCCTTCCCGGCCTTCCAGGAGATCGGCCCCTCGGCCCCGGAGAACTGGATGTTGGTCAGGGCGTCGGCCACCTTGGAGCGGTCCAGGTTGACCTGCTTGAGGACCTGGAGGAGCATGGCCGCCGCGTCATAGCTGGTGGCGTGGTAGGGGGCGGGTTCCTTACCGGGGTAGGCGGCCCGGAACTTCTTGATGAAGTCCTGGACCGTCGGGCGCGGGTCGTCGGGATGGAACTCGGTGTTGAAGAAGATTCCCTCGGCCGCGGGCCCGGCGAGCTTCAGGAACTCGGGCTCCATGAAGGTCCCGGTGCTGATGATCGGCGTTTTTAGGCCGGCCGCCCGGGCCTGCTGGGCCACCAGGGCGCCCTCGACGTAGTAGGACAGAACCACCAGGGCGTCGGGATTCGCCGCCTTGACCTTGGTCAGCTGAGTCTTGAAGTCCTTGTCGCCGTCAAGGAAGGTCTCCTCGCTGACGACGGCCGCCCCAAGCGACTTGGCCTTGGCGGCGAAGTACTCGTGATTGGCCTTGCCGAAGTCATTGTTTACGTAGATGACGGCGAATTTCTTGAAGCCACGCTTGGTCACGGCGAAGTCGGCCAGCTGCGGCGAGTAGATGTCGATGCCGGTCCACATCCGGAACATGTACTTGCTGATCTCGGGCAGCTTCGGATGGGAGGCGCTCGGGGTGATCTGCACGATTTGAGCCTTCTCGTAGATGGGAATCGAGGCGAACGAGGCCGAGCTGCTGTAGCTCCCCAGGACGCCATAGAGATCCTTATCGAGCGAGAGCTTCTGGGCGATGCTGGCCGCCTCTTTCGGGTCGTTCCGGTCGTCCTCGGTGACCAATTCAACCTTGCGGCCGTTCAGTCCGCCCTTGGCGTTGACCTCGTCGACGGCTAACCGGGCGCCGTCGATGAACTGCTGGCCGACCACGGCCATGCTCCCGGTGAGTGGGCCGACCACGGCCAGGCGGACCACCTTGGCGCCGCGTCCGGCGCAGCCGGTGGTGAGGACCAGGGCCACGGTTAACAGGGTGACGATTACCAGCCAGCGACGATGGGCGAGCCTCTTCAACAATCCAATCCTCTCCTCTCAGATTCGCTTCAGGACGGTCTCATCGAGCCCGAACCGGTCCGGCGGAGCCGGGGTCTGGGCCGGGAAACCAACGTCGACATAGGTGACGACCTTGATCACTTCCGGGAGCTCGAAACGCTTGGTCAGGCGATCGACCATCTTCTCCGAGAAGGTCAACCAGACGCCGCCGAGCCCCAGGGCGTGGGCGGTGAGGACCATGTTCTGGGCCGCCGCCCCGCAATCCAGGAGCCGATTGCGGACCGGCATCAGCTCGTTGGCCCGATACACCCGCTCATCTTGAAGGACGACGAGGTGGACCGGCCCGCCGGGAATGTCGCTCCCCTTGAACAACCCGGGCCCGTTCCTCTCCCGGACGACCAGGAACCTGATGGATTGGAGGTTACACGAGTGGGCCGCCCACAGGCCGCTCTCCAGGACGCGATCGATCATCCAGTCGGGGACGTCCTCCGTCGTCCAGTGCCGGACCGACCGTCGTTCCCGGACCACCCGGTGGACGAGGTCGGCCTCGGCCGAGGTCAGCCGATTCGGGGCGTAGGCCGACAGGTCGACCTGCCCGCCCGCGGCCAGGGCGTCGGCGAAGGCGATCAATCGCCGGCCCCAAAGGTAGTCCGGGGCATCGGTCGGCAGGCCTCGCTCGACCCACAGGCGGCTGAGTTTCTTGGCCGTCTCGGCCTGGTTCGGCGGCAGGCGCCTGCCCGCCTGGACCGCCGCGTAGGTCTGGATCTCCAGGGTGTGGTGGGTCCGTTCACGGAAGCGGGCCCGGAATTCCACCGGGTCCATGGTCAGGTAGTCCTTTCTTGCCAGGGCGCTCATGTCGGTCTCCCCCTCCGGTCCCCACCTTGCGGTGGGTGGTGATGGTCTGGCTGGGAAAAATAAAAGCCCCCGTCCCAAATGGGACAGGGGCGGGGTTCCGCGGTTCCACCCTGTATGGACGACTCTTGCGTCCGGCTTTGCGGGCACGCGGCTCGGCGCATCCGTGAACGGACGCGTGGCGGCCTGAATGCCCCGGCCGGATAACGGCGGCCTCCGCCATTCCCTACCCCCGGGCGAGCGGGTTCGGGCCTGGGACTCACGGGTGCATTGTCACTCCCGACCGCCGAGACCCTTTCCACCGACCGGGTCCTCTCTTACGGCGATACCAACGGAGCGAACTCTCCCGCTCATCGTCACTGGTGCCTGTGGGGTTGCTCACCAAACCTCGGACTCAGAACCATACCCATGTAGGGTACGGACCTTGGCACTCATCATAGAACAGCCCCCACGTCTTGTCAAGGGCCGGCGGCGGGAAATTTCGGGCCCGGCGGATGGCGGTCGGGCCGGCAGGATTTGACCTCCCCCCGCCCGAAGGAATACTCTATGGAATGAGGCCGGCCGCGCGCCGGCGGGGCCCAAAGGGAGGAGAGCGTTCATGAGCGACAAGGCCCCCGACGTACTCGTGACCGAAGAAGAGGCGACCAGAGAGGTCCGGGTGATGGCCAGAAGACTGGCCCTCTTCTACCACCACATGGCCGAGACGCTCACCGACCGCCTGGGCAAGGATCGGGCCAAGACCCTCTTGAAGGAAGCGGTCTGCCGCTACGGAACGGACTGCGGGGAGTCGGTCCGCAAGGGCGTCGAACAGCTGGGTCTGCCCCTGACGGCCGAGAACTTCAAGAAGGTCCCGGACCTCCCCAAGTTCGGCTGGGAGTCAGACCAGGTCATCTACGGCGGAGTCCCCCGGCCGCGGGTGACCTACTGCCCACTGGCCGCCGTCTGGCACGAGCGTGGCTCTCAGGAGATGGGCCGCCTCTACTGCTTCGTCGACCAGGCCAAGTATCAAAGCTATAACGGGCTGTCCTGCGTCCACCTGAAGAACACCCTCGACGGCGACGGATACTGCCTGTTCTCGATCAGTGAGAGTGAGCCGGTCTGACCCGGTCCTGTTTCGCCCCGTCGCCCTCCCGCGAGCGGCCGATGATTGGCCGCTCACTTCGTTTTCCCGGCGCTTGTCGGCCGGCGCCCGGGTCCCCGGCAGCCGTCCCTCGGCTCCACGGCTCAACGGAAATAATCCCAAGGTTTTGCAAGGAACCACTTGACAAAAGCGGGAACCCCCGGTTAAGATTGAACTGAGAACGATTCTCAATGACCGGAGGGGGGCTACCTGATGACTCTCGACAAGGTTCGCCGGGGCATGTGGGCGACCGTCTCCAGGCTTCCCGAAGGGGCGACGAAGGCCCAGATGACTCGCTTCGGGCTGGGTGAAGGCGAGGTAATCCAGTGTTCCGAGGTCCTGTCCCGGGGGCCGGTGGTCGTCCGCAAGGGCACCCTTGAAGTGGCCGTTGGCCGGCGCCTGGCCGAGCAGATCGAGGTCACGCCAGGCGACGACACGCGGCCAGGAGGGGGCGAGGGGCGATGACCCACGGTGGCGCCGGCACCTGCCACGGCGGCGCGAGGACGGTGAGCCTCGACCCAAGGGTCAACCGCCGTAAGATCGTCTTGGCCGGCAATCCGAACACCGGCAAGTCCGTCTTCTTCAACGCCCTGACCGGCCTTTACGTCGACGTCTCGAACTACCCGGGGACGACGGTCGACGTCTCGACCGGACGGCTCGGCGACGCCCTGGTCATCGACACCCCGGGGGTTTATGGCGTATCTTCGTTCAACGATGAGGAACGGGTGGCCCGCGATGTCATCATCGGAGCCGACACCGTGGTCAACGTGGTCGACGCAAGCCATCTCGACCGAGACTTGTTCCTTACCCTTCAGCTCATCGACATGGGGAAGGAGGTCGTGGTCGCCCTCAACCTCGTGGACGAGGCTGAGCGTTTCGGCTTCCACCTCGACCATGAACGGCTCAGCGCCCTCCTGGGCGTCCCGGTGATTCCCACCGTCGCCGTGACCGGCCGGGGCCTGGCCGAACTGAAGGATGCCCTACCGAGAGCGCGCTCAGGTCACCCTCATCCGGCCATCGCCGCCGAACTCGACCACTTGGCCGAGGCCGGCCGGTCGAGGTCCGAGGCCCTCCTGGTGCTCGAGGACGACCAGATCATCGCCGACCGGCACGGTCTGGCCCCTGGAGACCGCCGGGACGCGTTCTACGCCCTCCGCCGTGAGCGGGTCAGGGACATCGTCAGTCGGGTCCGCCGCGAGAGCCTGCGCCGGCCGGGCCTCGCCGCCACCCTTGGCCGTCTGACCCTTCGGCCGGCCACCGGCCTGGCCTTCCTGGCCCTCGTCCTGCTGGCCCTGTACTACTTGGTTGGGGTCCTGACGGCCCAAGTCCTGGTCAACCTGACTGAGAAGACGATCATGAAGGGCTACTATGAGCCCTTCGTGAGGGGCCTGGTGGCTCACGTGGTCCCGCCCTCATCGGCTCTGGGCGTCATCCTGGTCGGGGAGTACGGCGTCCTGACCATGACCGCAACCTACCTCCTGGGGCTCCTGCTCCCCCTCGTGCTGGTCTTCTACCTGGCCATGTCGATCATGGAGGACTCCGGCTACCTGCCTCGGGTGGCCGCCCTGGCCGACCGGACCCTCGTCCGCATCGGCCTGAACGGCCGGGCCATCATCCCCCTGATCCTCGGCTTTGGGTGCGTGACCATGGCCACCATCACCACCCGGCTCCTCGGCTCGTCGAGGGAGCGGACCATCGCCGTGGCCCTGCTGGGGCTGACCATCCCGTGCTCGGCCCAGATCGTGGTGATCGCCGGGCTGATGGCCGGCACCGGCCCGCTCTTCTTCCTGGTCTACCTGGCGGTCATCACCCTCATTTTCGGGCTTGTCGGCCGCTTCCTTGACCGGGTGTTGCCCGGGCGCTCGACCGATCTCCTCATCGACCTGCCACCGCTGCGCCTGCCTCGGGCCGGCAATGTCTGGACGAAGAGCCTGAACAAGACAGTGATGTTCCTCCGGGAGGCCGGGCCCCTCTTCCTCTACGGCGCTCTGTTCATCGGCCTCCTCCAGGTGACCGACGTCCTCCCCC
>DASXUT010000082.1 GCA_036504675.1 Bacillota bacterium
GTCGGCAGGCGATAGTACGTGAAATCGACCTCCACCACCGGGAACTGGGTCGCGTAGAAGGCCAACCGGTCACGGTCCTTGAGGTCGCTCGGGTAGAACCTGCCCCGCCAATCGGCGTAGCTGAACCCGGCCGTCCCAACGAGGATCAAGACCAGAGCACCTCCCGGGATAGTCCTGGGCCGGACCGGCGGATGGTCGGTTGTCCAGCCGCCAGGCCGGGATTCGGCGATCGAAGGACGCCTCGCCGTCTCCGGTCTGTGGCGAACAGCCGTTCGCCTCTATTCTAGCGCCATCCAGCCCGGAAATCAAGCGCGGTAAGATGAAGAAGCCCGCCACAAAGCCGGGCCTGAGCCACCCTGGGCGGTCCCGGTCAGCGGCCACCCGCCCGAAGGACGTGGACGACGATTTCCGGCGGACAGCTCAACCGGATGGGAAGCAAGCTGGTTCCGAGGCCCCGAGAAACATAGGCCCGGACGCCATCGGCCCACCCCGGCCCGGATGCCAATCGTCGTCCGAAGGGAGAGCGGGTGATCAGGGGGCCGAACCACGGCAGGCACACCTGGCCACCGTGGGTATGGCCGACGATGACGTAGTCGAGGCGGGTCCGCCCCGTCCTCGTCAGGATATCCGGCGAGTGGGCCATCAAGATGCGCGGCCGTCCGTCCTCGGTGCCCTTGACCGCCCGCCCCAGGTCATCCAGGCGCCGCCTCGTCGGGTCATCCACTCCGATCAGCCAGAACCAGGCCCCGCAGCGCTCGACCTTGGCCGGCCGGTTGACCAGAGACTGGACTCCGAAGGAGGTCAACCAGGGCACCAACCCGGCCGTGCGGCCGGCGGCCGCCGCGTTCGTCTCGTTGTTGCCCGGGACGAAGAAGACGCCATAGGGGGCGGTCATCCGTCCGGTCGCGGCGAGCGCCGGTTCGTATGGTCCGCCGGCGTTGATCAGGTCTCCGGTGATAGCCACGAGGTCCGGGCGCTGGGCGGCGACCAGTTCGGTCAGGGGCTTGCGTCCCAGGCGCAGCTTGCCGTGGACATCAGAGACCTGGACCAGCCGGAAACCGTCGAAGGCCCGATCCAGCCCGGCGATGGGGACGTCTACCCGCGTCACCATCAGCCTCTCCGCCTCGATGAAGTGAGCGTAGAGGGCGCTTCCGAAGGCCGCCACGGCCATCGTCCCGAGGAGCGTCGTCATCCCGGCCGTCACCGGCCTTCCCTCCTCCCCTGTAACCGCCGGGCCCGGCATGGCCGGGCCCGGTGGCGACGATACTTGAACGCTCTATTGCCGGGCGCGTGGGGCGACTGGGCCCGGGCCGAATCAGAACATCACGGCTTCGTCGATCCGCTTGTACTCGACCAGACCGCCGTCGGGGAACCAATGGGCGATCTCGTGGGCGGCTTCGTCAGGTGTGCTCGAGGCGTGAATGAGGTTGTGGATGGCGTGCTTGAGGGCGTTGGCGACGATCGGCGAGCCGACCGAGTAATCGCCGCGGATCGTCCCCGGATCGGCGGCCAGCGGCAGGGTGTTCCCGCACATCTTCCGGACGACCTGGATGGCATGGTAGCCCTCGAGGGCGCAGGCGACGACGGGGCCCGACGAGAGATAGTCGATGTTCCAATTCTTGACCATCTCGCCGATCTTCAGCGGGTCATCCGTCCCGACCTCGGCGAACGGTTCGACCCCATTCTCCTTGTAACTTTGCAGGGTCTTCTGACCCATCCCCTCGATCCACTCGCGGGTGTTGGGGTAATGGGCCTCGGCCTGCGCTCTGGTGGGGTGGGCGACGCGCAGGGCGACGATCTTCAGCCCGACCCGCTCGAAGCGGCCGAGGATGGCCCCGACCAGTCCACGCTGGAGACCGTCAGGCTTGACCAGGATGAGGGTCTTTTCCAAGGGCAGTTTCAATGCTCGCACCTCGCTTGGCTTGGTATTTGGACAGTCGAAGAGAAGGTTGGGACCGGCGGAGGTCCGCATCGTGGTCAGGCGGTGAGGGACGAAACGGTCCTCGCGTCAAGCCGCTTGACAACCGCGGTCAAGAGCCTCACCGTGTGGTCGTAGTCCTCGCGCCGGATGATTCCGCTGTGACTGTGGATGTACCGACAAGGCACCCCGATGACCAGACTCGGAACACCCTGCCCGTGGACGTGGATACGGCCGGCGTCGGTCCCCCCCCCCGGCATGGCCGAGAACTGGTAAGGGATCTTCTCTTTCTCGGCCGTCTCGACCACCAGGTCGCGCAACCTGAGGTTTGGAATCATCGAGCCGTCGTAGACCAGGATTGAAGGTCCGCCGCCGAGTCTATCAGTGGCCTCGTTCTCCTTCACCCCCGGCATGTCACCGGCGATGGAGACCTCCATGGCGAAGCCGACGTCCGGGTCAACCGCCTCGACACTCGTCGTCGCCCCGCGCAAGCCGACCTCTTCCTGAACCGTTCCGACACCGTAAAGCGTGTTCGGGTGGGGTTCGTTCTTGAGGTTGCGGAGGACATCGATGAAGATGGCACAACCGATCCGGTCGTCCCAGGCCTTGGCCATCAAGGCTTGTCCGTTGCCCATGACGGTGAAGGGACTCACCGGGATGACCGGGTCGCCCGGTCTGACCCCGAGCTTCTTGGCTTCTTCTTCGTCGGTCGCGCCGACGTCGATGAACATGTCCTTCTTCTCGACGACCTTCTTTCGATCCTCGGCTGAGAGGATGTGCGGTGGTTTCGAGCCGACGATGCCGGCCAGGTCGCCGCGGTGGGTTTTGACCGTCACTCGCTGGGCCAGCATCACCTGCTCCCACCAGCCGCCGATGGTCTGGAAGCGCAGGAAGCCTTCCTTGGTTATCCCGGTGACCATGAAGCCGACTTCGTCCATGTGCCCGGCCAGCATGATCCGCGGCCGGTCGGTGACGCCGACCTGCTTGCCGATGATGCTTCCGAGGTTGTCGTGCTCGATCGTGGCCGCCTGTTCGAGGTACCGCCGGACGGTCGCCCGGGCTTCGAACTCATAACCGGAAATCCCGGAAGCGTCAGTCAGGTCGCGGAGCATCTCCAGTGTTTGATCCACTGCCTTTCGGGCCTCCTCGTCAGATGATGTGGACCAGCCTCAGCGGACTGAGAGCGGGCCGATAACAAAGAAAGGGTGCCGGGGATTAATCTTCCCGGCGCCCTTTCACCTTTTCCGTCATCCGGCGATCTTCTTCTCAGCTTCCTCGAAGATGCCCCGCTTGACCTCATTGGCCGTCGTATGCTGAGCCCCGAAGGCCTGGTTGATGAATTCGCAAGCCACCCAGGGGTCGACCCGATCGCCGCACGTGAACACGTCGACAGCCGCGTAGCAATGCTCCGGCCAGGTGTGAACGGCGAGATGTGATTCGGAGATGACCACGACACCGCTGATCCCTTGCGGGCTGAACTTATGAAAAGCCACCTCTCTGACTTCGGCTCCCGCCTTGATGGCGGCAGAGACCATGGCCTTCTCGACCTTCTTCAGGTCGTTCAGCGACTCAGGGTTACACCCGTAGAGCTCCGCTAGGATGTGGCGCCCAAGTGCGTTCATCAGATCCAACCCCCTTTTAACCGATTAGCGCGCCGGCCCCAGCCAGGGGGGTGCGTCAACAATCAATGTTCATTGTAGCAAATTCCCCTCGAAAGTCAACAACTCCGGAGCTAAAAAGAAAGATCTTGAGCCGTCGCGTAATTTGGCCGGGTCTTTCGGCTCTAGTCGCCAATGGCCCCGGATAATCCGCGATTTCCGAGCAATCCTCGATCGAGTAGGTCGATCAGCCGCTCCACGACCAGCCCGTCCCATTGCGTACCGGCGCCGCGCAATAGTCGCTCGCGACACTCATCTTTGGTCAGGGCGCGACGATAGACGCGGTCGCTGGACATCGCGTCGAAGGCGTCGGCGACGGCGATGATCCGCGCGCCGAGCGGGATTGCTTCCCCGCGCGTTCCGCCTGGTTGGCCGTGCCCATCGAACCAGCCATGGTGGTGGCGAACCAGTTCACGCGCTTCGCCGAGGAAATCGACCGGCCCAAGGATAGTCGCGCCGATCTCGGCGTGACGGCGAACGGCCGTCAATTCAGCATCGCTCAGCGACCCGGGCTTGTTGAGGATCGCTTCCGAAACGCCGATCTTCCCGATGTCGTGGAGCAACGCCGCATAACGGATGTCCCGGCGTTCCTTGGCGCCGCAGCCCAGATGGCGGGCCAGCGCGTCGGCGTAGCCGGCCACCCGGTCGGAATGGCCCCGAGTATAAGGGTCCTTGGCGTCAAGGGCCTCGGCCAGGCTGCGGATGGTGCTCAGGTAGAGGTCCTGGATCCGCCGGTAGAGACCGGCGTTTTCGATGGCCACCGCCGCTTGCGCGGCGAGCCCGTTCAGGAGATCGAGGTCGGCTTTGGTGAAACGGCCGTCGGCCCGCCCCTTCTTGTTCAGCAGCTCGATGACCCCGATCAGGCGGCCCTTGGTGATCATCGGCACGGACAAGATGGAACGCGTCTCAAAACCGGTCTTCTCGCTGACCTCCCGGTAGTATCGGCGGTCCTTGCGGACGTCGGTGACAATCAACCCCCGACGCCTGGAAGCCACCCAGCCAGCGATGCCCTCGTTCAGAGCCACGCTGAAGCTCTTGACCGCCTCACCGCCGCCGCCGTGGGCCACCTTGAACTCTAGACGCTCGCTGATCGGATTGTAGAGGAGCAAGGCCCCGGCCTCGGCCATGATTACCCGGGCCGCCAGAGAGATGATCTCGCCGATCACCCGTTCCGTGTCCAGGCTCGAGTTTATCTTGCGAGCCGCCTTGAGGAGACCTCGTTGCATGGCCAGAGCTCGGGCCAGCGAGGCCCGGTCGACAGCCGACCCTAGCGGCGCACGGACCAGGCCGACGAATTCCAGCAGCGTCCGCTGAACTACGGGGTCCAACCGGCCGGCCCCGGCGAGCGCCATTGCGCCGATGGGCGTCGGGCGGCGCCCCTCTTGTCGGAAGGGCAGGAGGAGGAAGCCGGGCTTCCTGAGCGCCGCCGTCTCCGCCCCGGCTCCGGCCAGGTCGGCAGAGGCGATCCAGGTCCCAAGCCGGTCGATGGTTTTCGGCTCCAGCCCGGACTGGGCGGCCACGTCCCAACTGGTGGCGGCCTCGCCGAGGAAAATGGCCCCTCCTGAGGCCCCGGTCAGGGACCTGGCGGACCTCAGGACCGCCGCGGATTTACCCTTGACCGTCTTGGCCCGGCCCACCCGGCGAACGGCGGCCAGTAGCCAAGCATTCATGGGCGCCGTCTTCCCCGTCGTCCGGCCTTCCTCAGCTTCGTCTCTCCTCAAGGCCCTCACCGCCTGCTTCTGGGGATTGGATGAAGCCGCTTGGGGCGCCGCCTCCGACTCGCCGCGGCTGATGATTCCATCGGCGCCGCGGCGGCCAGGAGATAGACTTCGACCGGGCGATTGCGGCCGCGGACCTCGACCTCCCCCCGTGCCTTCCAGGAAAGGCCGGCCCCCGCCGCTTCGACCGTCCCGCGGCCGGCCAGGATCTCTCCCGCGCCGGCCAAGTCCTTGAGCCTCGAAGCCAGGTTTACCTCATCGCCCACGGCCGTGTACTCAAGCCGTCTGGCCGTGCCGATGTTGCCGACCACGGCCCGCCCCGTGTTCAGGCCGATGCCGACCCCCGGGGGGACGATCGGTAGAGTCGGAGCCGTCCGCCGCCGGAAGGCCTCGACCCTCCGGAGGATCTCCACGGCCGCCTCGACGGCCCGCCGGGCGTGGTCGGGTTGGCGCGTCGGGGCGTTGAAAAAAGCCATGATTCCGTCGCCGGTGTACTTGTCCAGTGTCCCGCCGTGGGCGAAAACCCCTTCAGCCATCGCTTCAAGATAGCCGTCGAGGACCTGCACCAAGTCGCCGGGCGGCAGCCGCTCAGCCAACCCGGTGAACCCCCGGAGGTCGGCGAAGACCACGGTCAACTCGACCTCTTCCCCGCCGAGTTCGACCCGTCCGCGTGTGTCTCTGAGGGTGACGGCCACCTCTTCGCTGACGAAGCGGCCGAAGAGAGCGTCGATGCGCCGGCGTTCCCGTTCCTCGTGCCGCCAGCGGATGAGAACCGTCGCTCCGGTGGCTGAAGTCAATGAAAGCAAGGGTCCGAAGATCGGGAGGAAGACCCCCCCACTGAAGGCCCACCAGGAAAGGCCCGCCCACCCGCCGCCGAGGACCAGCGCCCCGGCGGCCAACGTGTAGCCGCCGACCGCCGTGGCCCAGAGTGCCCCGAGGCCTCCCAGGACGAGGACCATCGCGCTCGCCGCGACCGTCCCGGTGGCCCGCCACTTTCCGCCGTCCAGGATCGTCCGCATCGCCGAGGCCTGGATCTCCAGCCCCGGTCTGGCGGCGCGGTCGATGATCGAGAATGGGGTCAACCAGCGGTCCCCAACGCCCTGGGCGACCGGACCGACGATGACCAAGCGGTCCTTGAACGTCTCGGCCCCGACCCGGCCGGCCAGGACCTCGGCGGCGCTGACTCCCCGCGGCTCCCGTTGCGGGTCGCTGAACTCGACCAGAAGCCGGCCGAAACGATCGGTCGGCAGACTGGTCTCGCCCAGGTAGGACGCGCCGTCCCGGTCGACTCGGAAGGGCCGCCCGGAGTAGGCGGACGCGGCCGCCACGGCCAAAGATGGCAGGATCGCCGACCCGTCCTTGACATAGAGAGGCATTGCCCTGACCACTCCGTCGGCATCCGGCAGGACGTTGGCCGCGCCCACGAGAAAGGCGGACTCGACGAGTCCGCCGTAGGGACGGTCGATGCTGCTGGCCACGGGGGCGGTCGGACTAGAGGCCGTCAGCCTGGCCAGGACCGGCAGGACGACTCGGCCTGACCGCCTGACGGCCTCGACGAGAGCCTCGTCGTCGACGTCGCCGCCGCCCTCGCTGAGGAGGACATCGAAGGCTATGACCCTGGCGCCAGCGGCCGACAGGGCGTCGATCAGCTCGGCGTGGACCCGCCGGGAGACCGGCCACTGTCCCAGCTTCTTCAGGGAATCGTCGTCGTAGACAACGGTGACTACTTCGGGGCCGGTCGCCGCACCGCCGCTCAAGACGAGCAGATAGTCGCGGAAACGGAGCTCGAAGTCGACGAAGAGGCCGGCGGCAAAGGCTGCCGTCACTAGGATCGCGGCGCAAAGACCGGCGGTCAGGAAGGCCACGATTGGTCTGGGCCGCTTCGGCGCGGCCTGCTCCGGCGCTCTCATCATCCAAATGGATTAGCCGCCGGCCAGGCAAAATCCTCCTTCAGCCCCTTGACTTGCCAGCCCTGGCAACTGTCTTCGCCTCCGCCAGGAGCAGTCCCAGCAGGGCCACGCCGGGGTAGATCATCAGCGTCCCGGCGGCCACCACGCCGGAATCGTTGACGGCCAGGGCCACCAGGGCCGCCAGGGAGGCCGCCGCTAAGCCCTGACGCGTGGATGGATCGTCCCGGAGGACCCGACCGACCATGCCCCTGGGCCGAAAGAGCAGGATCAGGTAAGCGGCGAAGGAGGCCAGCAGGACACGGCTCCAGACGGTGTAACGGATCAGGCGGAGGTTCATCGCCAGCTTGCGCAGGAACACCGGGAAAAGGGCAGAGGTCCCCGACCGCCGCACCGATTCGACCAGTAGCCCGAGGTGGCTCTGGCGCCCAGGCGGTTGAAGGGCATCGACGCCCAGGGCGACCGCCGCGGTGACCAGCGCGGTGGCGGCAACCACCGCGGCCGGGAAGACGTCCCTCCGACGGGCCGTTCGGGTGGCCGACCCAAGCTCGGACGGCGGGCGCCGGACTGTCGCCAGATAGGCGTAACCGGCGGCGGCGGTCATCGCCCCGCCCAGGTTGGCTCCGGCCCAGGGTGCCCCGAGGGCCGCCACGCAGGCCAGCCCGGCGAGGATCAGGGTGGTCCGGCCGACCGGTCCCGATCGGCAGCGCCCCGCCCGGCCCAGGGCCGCCAGCCCGACCAGGCTCGATCCGACCAACACCCCCATGTACTCGTTGCCGATCCCGTAGTACCTGGCGCCGCTGACGAGGGAGTAGCCGATCGCGGAGCGATAGGCCAAGGGTCCCCCGAGGAGGATGTCGCCCAGGGCGATGGCCGAGGCCGCCGCCCCCACCCAGACAGTCCCCCGGAGGGCCCCCCGACCGGCCCGCGCGAGGATGAAACCGATGCCCGCCGATAAGCCCAGGGCCAGGCCGCCGTCGATGACCGGGCCATGCGGCCCGGCCAGGCCCAGGAGCAGACTGACCGGGGGGTACAGACCTAGGGTCAGGAGCCCCACCTCGATAAGAGCCACCGTCCGGTCGCGACGCCAGGCCGTCGGGCCCCACAAGACGGCCAGCGCGGCCAACCCCACGATGACCTGCTCGGCAATGTACATCCGGACCAGCGGGAAACGCTCACCCTGAAGGCGGCCCTGGTCATCCCCCAGCCGTCCGGCCCGCAGCGGCCAATCTCGCCCGGAGGCCACGATGGTCATGCCCCGGCCGCTGGCCCCGGTCGCGTCGAGGCCGTAGGCCTCCAGAAGGGTGGGCGCCAGGTCGATGTTGGCGACCAGTCCCGTCCTCCTGGTCGTCGGCGAGGTCACTGCCCCGGTCCGACCCTGACCCAGGATGGCCAGCGGGACGAGTTCACGGTCGGCGGCCGCCTCCGACGGCGGCGGAGAAGGCGAGACGACCATCACCGGGTCGTCCCCGGCCAGCGCCAGGACCCGCTCCAAGGTGGTATCGCCCTGGACCAGTCCGTCCGGGCCGCCGGGGAAATCGAAGACCACCAGGTAACGAAGGCCCGCCGCCCGCCACTGGTCCAGCCCGCCGGGCAGGCTCCGCAGGTCGGCCACGACGTCGATCTGTCCGGCTCCGTCCATGCACAGGCTGCGGGCGTTCGCCGTCGGACCCGCCTGGCCGGCCCCGGCCGCGGCCACCGTCAGGACGCCGTTCGCCCGCAGGCGCTGACCCAGCAGGCCCACGCTGACGGGGTGGTTGAGCCTCCCGTTCTCAGTGGCCACGGCCTTGATGTCCTCACCGCCTCCCCCCACGGCCCTCGACCCCGACCCCAGGGTGTAGTACGCGGCCGCCCCCGTCCCGCCTGACGAGTGGGGGTCGGGATCGCGACCGGTCCGCGAGTTCATCAGTCCGATGACGCCCCGGCCGACGACCGCGGGCAACGTGGCCAGGCCCGGGCGTCTCCAATCGCCCAGGTCCGATTGGTCCAGGGTCAGTAGGAAGACCCCGCTCCCAGGCTCGACCCGAGGAAGGACCGGGACGGGCGAGCGGCCGCCGACGGTCAACGGCGTCGCCAGGACGACCACGATGACCGCCCCCGCTCCCAGCCAAACCAACCATTCGGGCCGGAAAGGCCCGCGTGGTCGGCCCATCCCCCGGCTCGCCCCCTTCCCCCCGGCCGGCGGGGACGGCGGGCGACCAGCCGCCGCCCGAAGCGCTCGGTCCAAGTCCGCGACCGCCTCCTCCAGGTCAAAGCGGGTCGCGGCCACCGCCCGGGCGGCCATCCCCATGGCCGCCCGGAGCCCCGGGTCGCCGCCCAGACGCAGCAGGCCCCTGGCCAGTTCGGCCGGGTCGCCTGGCCTGACCAGCACCCCCGTCCGACCCTCTTCGACCAGTTCGACCAGCCCTCCGACGGCGCTGGCGACGACCGGCCGGCCGGCGGCCATGGCCTCGATGACCGCCAGCGACTGCCCTTCCGACAACGAGGGAGCGGCCAGGATGTCCACCCCGGCCAGGAAAGCTGGGACATCCTCCACCCGGCCCAGGAACCGGACTACCTTCCCCAGTCCAAGACGCCCGGCCAGGCGCTCGAGCCGGTTCCGTTGCGGCCCGTCCCCGGCGATGAGGACCCGCAGACCCGGACAGACCCTCGCCACCCGGGCCACGGCCGGCAGCAGGACCTGCAGGCCCTTTTCCCTGGCCAGCCTGGCCAGGACGCCGACGACCAGGGGGCGGCGGTCGGCGGCCTCCGACGAGAGAGCCGGGATAGCCCGAAACGAGGCCAGGTCGACGCCGTTGGGGATGACCCGGACATCCCGGGGGCTGGCCCCGAGCTGGATGGCCCGCCGGGCGAGGGCCGAAGAGACGGCGATGACCATCGCCGACCGCCTGACGACCGCCCGGCAGAGCCAGCCCGCCGGGCCGCCGGGCGGGAAGCCGTGCATCGTCAGGACCAGCGGCGGCACAGGTCGCCGGGCGAGCCGCGCGGTCAGCCCGCGGGCGACCAGGGCGACCATGCCGGCCCGGTACCCGTGGGCGTTGATCACGTCGAATCCGGCCTTCTCCCCTGGCCAGGCCAGGGTCCGGGCGACCTTCGCCGGGGACGGCAGCCTCCCCGGGCCGATCACCCGGAAGTCAGGCCGTCCGGCTCGACTCCTGCCGGTGAGGCCGGCCAAGTGCCGCTTGATGCCGCCCTCGGCCGGTCCGGCGATGACCAAGACACGTGTCCTGCGCATGGGAATAGGATGCCCATCGACGTCCAAACCCGTCAAAACGGGGCGCCCGGACGGGTCAATTGCCGCCCCATTGCCGGACTCGGTCATTACCTGGTATAATCACGGCGGCGGCCATTCATCGCCTTGCGGCCCCGCCATCCGAGACGCCGGCCGAGGTGAAACATGCGCACCCCTTTGATCCGCCCCATCCGGTTCTCTCCGTCGCAGGTCCTCGTCTTCGGCTTCGCCGGGCTGATCCTGGTCGGGGCCATCCTCCTGACCCTGCCGGCGGCGACCCGCGATGGACGCGGACTGCCCATCATAGACGCCCTCTTCGAGGCGACGACCGCGGTCTGCGTCACCGGCCTGATCGTGGTCGACACGGCGACCGTCTTTACCGGCTTCGGGCAGGCCGTCATGTTGGTCCTCATCCAGTTTGGCGGCTTGGGTATCATGACCCTGGCGACGATGATCTTCCTCTTCCTCGGCAAGCGCATCTCCCTTCGCGAACGCCTGGTCATGCAGGCGGCCCTCAACGTCTTCACCATCGAAGGAGTCGTCCGCCTGACGCGATATGTCATCCTCGTCAGCTTGGCCATCGAAGCCTTCGGGGCCGCGCTCCTCTCCTTCCGCTTCGTCCCCCAGTTCGGTTTTGCCCGCGGGGTATGGATGAGCGTCTTCCACAGCATCTCCGCCTTCTGCAACGCCGGTATCGATATCATCGGCGGGTTCAAGAGCCTGACCGCCTATGTCGGCGACCCCCTGGTCGTCCTGACCATCGCCGGCCTGATCATCCTCGGCGGGATCGGCTTCACCGTGGTCGCCGAAGTCTACCAGCACCGCTCTTTCGCCAAGCTGTCCCTCCATTCCAAGCTGGCCCTGACCGTCACCGGCACCCTTCTGGCCGTCGGCACGCTGGTCATCTTCCTCCTCGAACGGACCAACCCGGCCACCCTCGGCTCCCTTCCCTGGGGAAGCAAGCTCCTGGCCTCGTTCTTCCAGGCGGTCACCCCGCGGACGGCCGGGTTCAACACCCTGACGATCGCCGACATGACCGAATCCAGCCTGGTCTTCACGATCATCCTCATGTTCATCGGGGCCTCGCCCTCATCCACCGGCGGCGGGATCAAGACAACCACCTTCGCCGTCCTGGTCATGGCGGTGATAGCGGTATCCCGGGGCAGTGGCGAAGTCACCGCCTTTCGGCGCCGGCTGCCGGCGACCACCGTCTACCGGGCCCTGGCCATCACGGCCATGGCTCTGGGTCTGGTCATCATGGTGGCGATGGTCCTCACCCGTACGGAGCAGTTCAGCTCCTTCCTCCCCCTGCTTTACGAGACCACTTCGGCCTTCGGCACGGTCGGCCTCAGCACGGGCCTGACCCCCCAGCTCTCGGTGGCCGGTAAGCTTCTGATCATCATGACCATGTTCATCGGCCGGGTCGGGCCCCTGACCTTGACCTCGGCGCTGGCCGAAAGGGCCGGCCGCCCGCCCCTTCATCACCCAGAGGATCGGGTCATGGTCGGCTGAGACAAAGGAGGACTTCCCTTGGCGCAGCAGTTTGCGGTCATCGGTCTCGGCCGGTTCGGCAGCTCGGTGGCCCGTTCATTGACCGGCATGGGTCACCAGGTCCTGGCCATCGACTCCGATGAGGAACGAGTCCAGAAGGTATCCGAATTCGTCACTCACGCGGTGACCGCCGACGCCACCGATCCCAACGCCCTGAGGGCCCTGGGGATAAGGAACTTCGACACCGTCGTCGTCGGCATCGGCACGAACATGCAGGCCAGCATCTTGTGCACCCTGCTCCTCAAGGAGCTGGGGGTGAAGTACGTTGTGGCCCGGGCCGACGATGAACTTCATGGAAAGGTCCTTCAGCGGACCGGGGCCGATAAGGTCATCTTCCCGGAGCGCGATATCGGCATCCGGGTGGCCCACAACCTGAACGCCTCGACCATCCTCGACTACATCGAATTGACCCCGGACTACAGCATCCTCGAGATCGCCACGAGGGGGCCTTTGGTCGGCCAGACCTTACGCCAACTGGACTTGAGAACCCGCTTCAATGTTAACGTCATCGCCATCCGTAGCGGCAAGACCATGAACATCACCCCCAAGGCCGACGACGTGGCCAACGAAGGCGACATGCTCGTCGTCGTCGGACGCAACGACGACATCAAGCGGCTCGAGGATTATCAGTAGTCGGCCAGGAAACTCAACCCCGATAACGGACCCAGGATCACGGGCACGCCCCGCGTCCTGGGTCCGCTTTGTCTTGGGTCAACAGCTAGGTTAAGTCCGGCTTCACCGGCACTCGGATGGCCTGAGAGACGATGGCGGAGGGGTCACAGCCACCTTTTCCGCCTGAAGTAGAAGAGCATCCCGACGGCCACCGCGGCCATCACCCCGAGGATGCCGTAAAAGCCCCAACTCGATCGGAGGAAGGGCATCCGTTCGAAGTTCATCCCGTATATCCCGGTGATCACGGTGAGCGGCATCATGATCGTGGCGATGATGGTCAGGACCTTCATCACCTCGTTCAACCGGTTGGAGACCGACGACAGGTAGCCCTCCATGGCGTTGGAGAGCATGTCCCGGTAAGTATCGATGGTGTCGATGAGCCGGACCATGTGGTCGTACACGTCCAGGAAATAGAGGTGGACCTGGGGCCGCAGGTAGGGAAAGTCACGGCGGACGACGACGTTGAAGACGTCGCGCTCCGGGC
>DASXUT010000083.1 GCA_036504675.1 Bacillota bacterium
GCACCCTGACCGGCGACTGGTCGGCGTGGTTCGCCGGAATGCAACAGCTCAACGATACGCCGGATGAGACGGTGCTTGTCGGCAGCCTGCCGGACCAGGCAGCGCTGTTCGGGGTCCTGGCCCTGATCCGCAACCTCAACCTGCAACTCATCTCGGTGCGGGTCGAGGCGACGCCGACGGGCTCGTCTGGCGGACAACCGTGAAAGGAGGAGATTCTATGAAGATCATGAGCATCTTGACACTGATCCTGTTGGTCGTCCAGACCGGCTCCGGCCTCTGCCTCAGTGCCGAGCAGACCATCCCTCCCTCGATGGCCAGGTACCACATGATTCAGGGCCTCATTGCCCTCGCGGTCACGGCCTTCACCCTGATCTGGGCCATGCTGAAGGTGTCCCGAAAGGGGAGCCCGCCCACCGGAGCCCGGTGAACCAGAAGGAGACGAAGAGTAGCCATGGCTAGATCACCGATAGCCGCCCATGAGACGGCCTTCCTCGATGCATCCATCCACCGAATGCTCCGTGATGCCCTGAGGATCACCCTGCGCGACCCGGCCGAGGCCCTCTTCATCTGGAGGACCCTGCGCCGGCAGAGGGCGGCCGCGGCCAGACGGCAGCGGAACGCGGCCGCCGGCTTGCCCGTACCGCCGCTGATGATCGCCAGCGTCACCAGGCAATGCAATCTCCACTGCCTGGGCTGCTATGACCGCGCCCAGGGCCACCGGGGCGGGGGCGAGATGAGTCGAGAGCGCCTGGAGAAGGTCATCGCCGAAGCCCGCGATCTGGGGATGGCCATCATCCTCCTGGCCGGCGGGGAGCCCCTCTTGCGGCCAGACATCCTCGACATCACCGCCGCCTTCCCGGAGGTCATCTTCCCGGTCTTCACCAACGGCCTCCTCATCGACGAGGCCATGACTGCCCGCCTGAAGAGGCAGCGGAACGTGATCCCGGTGGTCAGCCTCGAGGGCGACCCGGATGACACCGACCAACGGCGCGGGGAGGGCGTCTTCGAGCGTCTTCGACCGGTCATCTCCGGGCTCGCCGGGCGGGGGGTCTTCTTCGGGGTGTCCCTGACCGTGACGGCCCGCAACCACCAGCTCGTCACCGACGAGGCCTTCATCCGATCCCTGATGGGTCTGGGCGCCCGGCTGTTCTTCTTCGTCGAGTATGTCCCGGTGGCTCCCGGCACCGACGACTGGGTCCTCTCGGACGGGCAGAGGGCGAGCCTCCTGACGGCGGTCGAGGGCTTCCGAGCCCACCTGCCCGGCTTGTTCGTCGCCTTCCCCGGTGACGAGGAGGCCTCCGGCGGCTGCGTGGCGGCCGGCCGGGGCTTCATCCACGTCAGCCCGGAGGGGCGGGTCGAGCCGTGTCCGTTCGCCCCATACTCCGACGCCGACCTCGGAGTCATGACCCTGAGCGAGGCCCTGCGCTCACCGCTCCTGAGGACGATCCGCGAGAGCCGCGACAGGCTTCGGGAGACCAGGGGCGGTTGCGCCCTGTGGCGGGAGAGGGAATGGGTCAGCGGGCTGGAGGCCGGTCGAAACCTCGCGCCCGGGTCGGCGGCCAGATAGTCGATGTCCGCGACGCGGGACGGATCATCTGTCGAAATCTAGTTGAACTGACATGAAGGGAGAATTCACAAATGAACGAGGAACGCCTAGAGATCCTGAGGACGATTGAGAGCGGTAAGATCAGCGCTGAGGAAGGGGCCAAACTGCTTTCGGCGGTCGAGACCGCGCCGGGGTCGGAAAGCTCGGGACGGAAAGCCAAATTCCTGCGGATCAAGGTCTATGACACCCAGAGCGGCAAGTCGCAGGTCAACATCAACCTGCCGATACGGCTGCTTGACTTCGCGGTCAAGTTCATCCCCAAGAACCTCGAGGCCACCAAGGGCATCGACGTTGCCGGGTTGATCGAGGCGGCCAAGGCCGGAGCGGTGGGCAAGATCATCGACGTTACCGACGAAGAAAAGAACCAGCACGTCGAGGTGTGTATCGAATAGCCCCACCGGGCGATGTGATAACACGGCCCAAACGGGCCGACTAGGAGGGGTTACGATGAACAGTCGCAACGGACGTTTGTACTTGGGCCTCATCATCGCGGCCATCGGGCTTCTGGCCCTTGTGGCCAGACTCTTCAACCTTGGTGACCCGATGGGGGCGGCTTTCCTGTGGGCTGTCGCCGCCGGCCTGCTGATCGGATACGAACAGAGGCGGGTCCTCGGCCTCTTGATCGCCGGGGCCCAAGTGGGGGCCATCGGGACTTTCGTCCTGCTACAGTCCTTAGGCGTGGCGTCTCCCGGGCCTGGCTCGGGCTGGCTCTTCTTCACCCTCGTCGCGCTGGCCTTCTTTGTCGTCTTCCTGGCTGAACGCCGCCGGCGCTGGGCCGTTTACGCCGCGCTTGGGACTCTGGCCTTCGCGGCCTTCATCTTCAGCGCGGAGTACCCGCGGGTGGGACCGATCCTCTTCCCGATCCTCCTGGCCCTGTTCGGACTATGGGTGGTCTTTCGGCCCCGGCTCAGTTGACGATAGGCGCGGTAGCCCTGGCTGGGGGGACGGTCTGAAGCAGGTGGACCCTCGTCAGCGCTCAAAACGAGGAGCCGCGGCCAATCGGCCACGGCTCCTTCTTTGACGTGCTCACCCCCCGGCGATCGGCGGGAAGACCCCCACCCGGTCGCCGTCGCGCAGCAGGTAATTTGGGTCGCGTTGGCGGCCGTTGATGAAGGCCTGTTTGACTTCCTCGGCCGGGATCCCGAGAAGGGCGTAGAGCCCGGCGATGGAAGTCCCGTCGGGCGCCTCGGCTTCGGCCCCGTCGGCCGACCCGGCTCCGGCGTGGAATTGCCGGAGCGAAGCGTAGAGATAGACGTGTACTTTGACCACGGCTGCCACCTCACCCGGCCGGCGCCCGCACCGCTTCGCTGGAATCTCTGATCACCGGGTCTGGCGACGGCGCGGCGGACCGTGGCCGTAGTCGGCCAAGGCTTCGCCTACACCCCCGCGATCCTGTCGAGGTCCTCGTCGGTGACGTCGTAGACCTGGTTGTGCGGCGGGCACTTCTCGTAGCGCATGAACTCGGGCGGCCGGTCGTGGGCCGCGGTCATCCCGGCGGCCCGGTTGAACTGCCGCTCCCACTTGACGATCTCGCCGCCGAACTTGGCCACGTCGCCGGCGGCGAAGGAGGTGCCGAGGACGGCGTTGACCGTCTCGACCATGCCCTCGAAGCCGCTGGCGATGTCGAGGATCGGGAAGGCGATGAACAGGCAGTACCCGGACATGTCGATGAAGGCCGTGGTGTCCTGGAAGGCTCCGGAGAGGTCGGCCTTGCCGGCCGGACTCAGCGGATCGGCCTTGCCGCCGACGGCCAGGATCTCCGGGGCGATGGTATAGCCGGCGGTGTGGTCGGCACCCATGGGCGAGGTGATGTAGGTCACCCCGATGCCCTTGACCGCGCGCGGTTCATAGGCCGGCATGCCCTGGCCCTTGACCGTCGGCACCCGGACGACGCCGAAGGCCCGGCCGGTGAAGGCCGCCCCCTGGCCGAGGATGCGGCCCAGGGCCGTGTTCTTACGGATCTCGTCGATCAGCGCGAGGGCCCCGGCGGCGTCGCCGAACTTCTTCAGCCCGGCCTCCATGGCCACCCCGATGGTCACCCCGCACTCGATGGTGTCGATGCCCAGGTCGTTGCAGTGCCAGATCATCTCGGCGATGGCGTCGAGGTCGTCGATCCCGCAGTTGGCGCCCAGGGCCCAGTCGGACTCGTACTCGATGCATGAGACGAGCTCGGTTCCGTCCGGCTTCGGATAGATGTTGGAGCACCTGATGGTGCACCCCGGATGGCAACCCTGCCCCATCATCCCCACGCCGCCGCGCTCCTTGACGATCTCGGCCATCCGCTCGCCGGAGATCTTGGCCGCCCCCTCGAAGCGTCCGCTGGAGAAGTTGCGGGTGGGGAGGCCGCCGGCCTCGTTGAGGGCGTTGATCAGGGCCGCCGTGCCGTAGGTGTTGAGCGTGCCGCCTGGCTTGGTCACGCCGTGGGTCAGGATGGCCTCGACCAGCTTGGCCTGGCCGGCCTTGAAGAGCTCCTGATTCGTGGCGACCACCGGCGACGTCCCGGCCGGATCGACCACGATGAGCTTCAATCCCTTGGCGGCCATGACCGCGCCGAGCCCGCCGCGACCCGAGTAGCGCGACGGCCGCCCGTCGGTGTCGCTGAAGCAGACTCCGGCCATCGCCATCCTGGCCTCCGCGGCCGGACCGCAGGCGATGAAACCGGCGGTCGGATGGCGCTCCTTGAGGCCTCGATAGACTTCATACAGCCCCTTGCCCGTCTGCTCGTCGGCGGGCACGAACTCGGCCCCGTCCTTGGTCACGACGAGGGTCCAGTACTTTCCGGGCTCCTTGGGCTCGCCTTCGATGATGATTGCTTTGAGGCCGAGACGCGCCAGGTACTGAGCCACCGGCGTGCCGGCATTGGCTTCTTTGATCCCCCAGGTGAGCGGGGACTTGCCCCCTACGGAGACGCGAGCCGAAGAGGGGGCGCTGGTCCCGGCGACGGCCCCAGGGGCGATGAACAACTTGGCCTTTGGTCCCAGTGGGTGGGCGGTCGCGGGGACCTCATCACAAACCAGGCGGGAAGTCAGACCGCGCCCGGCGAGCTGGCGGTATTTCTCAGGGACCTCCTCGACGACCGCCTTCAAACCGTTCATGTCGACCCTCAGGAATCTCACTTCTTCACCTCTTTCCCATGATTTTTGTCTCGGCCGCCCAAAAAGCCGCTCCCCCTTCTTGGGGAGCGGCTTTGCTCGTGGTGGCCTTGCCGATGATGGAATTCTCCGAGCGGCCGGCCGAATCCTTCCAAAAAGACAGATTCGCCTGTTAACGGTCAATGCCTTCAAGTGGCGCATCTGGTCGAAAATCGGGCGGTCCGCCCACACATTGCCACGCCGGCATCGGCCGAATCCGGGCAAACCGCGCCAGATGAGGCTTTCGATAGACTTCGACAAGTGCCGTTTCCACAGAGCGAAAAGGTACCTGAATAATTGTCGCCACAGAACAAGGCCGAAGGACCGCCATGAGCTAAGACTTTAGGCGATGTCGAAGGGGGGTCAATATGTCTAACAGAGATTTTGAGTATATGATGCCCACCAGTCAGGCGCAAATGCTTGATGTCATCGGCCAATTCGGCAGGCGCGCCAGAGTCCTGGCCGGCGGTACCGACCTGGTGCCGTCGATGCACAAGGGCAAGTTGGACGCCAATGTTGTGGCCCTCGTGAGCCTTAGGCAGTCGTCCCTGAACTACATTCGCAAGGATACCGAGGGGCTGGTCATCGGCTCGGCCACCACCCACACCGACGTGGCCACGTCCGCTTTGGTCAGGGCCGAAGCGGCCGCCCTGGCCACCGGTTCAGGCGCCGTGGGTTCGCTGCAGATTCGCAACGTCGCCACGATCGGCGGCAACCTCTGCACCGCCGGGCCCAGCGCCGATACCTCGGCCCCTTTGACGGCCCTTGATGCCCGCTTGATCGCGGCATCGAAGCGCGGGACAAGGGTCATTCCGATCACCCAGTGGTACCTCGGCCCGTCCCGCAACTGCCTCGAACCGGACGAGGCCCTGATCGAGATCGTCGTCCCGACGCTTCCGCCCTTCACCGGCACCCATTACCGCAAGTTCAGCCCGCGGAGCTACATGGACTTGGCTTGGGTCGGGGTGGCCGTCGTGGTCACTCTGGACAAGTCCCTGAAGCTCTGCGAGGACGTGCGGATCGGCCTGTCGGCGGTCTCCCCCAGCCCAATGCGGGCGGTCAAGGCCGAAGCCGTCGTCCGCGGCCGGGAGATCACCGACGGACTGCTCGACAAGATGGCCGAGACGGCGTCCGAAGAGTGCAACCCCAATCCGCGTTCACGGCGGGTTCCGGCCTGGTATCGACGGGACATGGTCCGCGTCCTGACCAAGCGGGGATTCAACGAGGCCCGGCGATTGGCCGCGGCCGGAAGGTGAGGGGGGGACAGGCCATGCCACAGATCACACTCAACGTTAACGGGATCAAGCGTACAGTAGCCGTCGAGACGACGGCCACTCTGCTCGACGTCCTCCGCGACGACCTGGGCCTCCACGGCACCAAGAAGCGCTGCGAAGCCGGGGACTGCGGGGCCTGCACGGTCATCCTCGACGGACGGGCCGTCGCCTCCTGCCTGGTCCTGGCGGTCGAGGCCAACGGTCGGTCGGTGACGACCATCGAAGGGGTCCGGGGCAATGCCGGCCTCGACCCGCTACAGCAGGCCTTCATCGACAAGGGAGCGATCCAGTGCGGCTTCTGCACGCCCGGCATGATCATGAGCGCCAGAGCCCTCCTGAACCGTAACCCCCATCCCACTGAAGCCGAAGTCCGCGAGGCCATCGCCGGCAACCTCTGCCGGTGCACCGGCTACGCCAAGATAGTCGAAGCGATTCTGGAGGTGAGCCGGCGTGGCTGACGAGAGCATCCTCGGCACCCGTCTACCCAGGGTTGACGGTCCGGCCAAAGCCAGCGGGGAATTCGTCTTTCCGACCGATGTCACCGTCCCGGGGATGTTGGTCGGCAAGATCCTGCGCAGCCCGCATCCCCATGCCCTGATCAAGGGCATCGACACGACCGCGGCCCGGGCGATCGAAGGAGTCTTCGCCGTCGTCACGGCCAAGGACTTCACGATGCGCGTTTACGGCCAGGACATCGCGGATGAGACCGTCCTGGCCACGGACAAGGTCCGCTTCATCGGCGACGAGGTCGCCGGCGTGGCCGCCATCGACGGGGCCGCCGCCGAGAAGGCCCTGGCCGCCATCCGGGTCGATTACGAGGTCCTCTCGGCCCTCCTCGCCCCGAAGGAAGCCCTGGAGGCCGCAAGGGCGGCCAAACCGGTCGTCGTCCACCAGGCCAAGCCCAACAACATCGCCATGGAGTACCACATCAACCGCGGCGATATCGAGGCCGGCCTGAAGGAATCGGTCCACGTCTCCGACGCGACCTACGAGACCCCCCGCATCCACCAGGCCTACATGGAAAGCAACTGCTGCGTCGCCCACTGGCAACCCGACCGCAAGCTGACCCTTTGGCCGAGCACCCAGTGGCCCTCACGCTCGCGCGAGGACATCGCCGAGGTCCTCGGGCTCGAGGTCAGCCAGGTCCGGGTGATCCAGAACGGGATCGGCGGCGGTTTCGGCGGCAAGTTCTGCCCCAAGAACGCCCTTTTGGCCTCGGTCCTGACGATGGCCTGCGGCCGTCCGGTCAGGCTTGAGAACACCCTGGCCGAAGACTTTGAAGCGGCCCGGCCCTTCGTGGCCACCCAGATCCGGATCAAGACCGGGGTCCGCGCGGACGGGACGATCGCCGCCCGGCAACTCGAGACGGTCGTCGACAACGGACCATACAGCGCCAGCGGCGCCGGCTGCCTCAGCGTCGCCTCGAGCCGCGGCAACAACCTCTACCGGATGCAGAACGTCAAGTCCGACGGGGTCCTGGTCTACACCAACCTGGTCCCCACCGGGGCCTATCGGGGGTACGGCAACCAGGCCCTAGCCTTCGCCGCCGAGTCGGAGATGGACCGGATCGCCAGGGCGATGAATTGGGATCCGGCCGACTTCCGGAAGAACCTCGCCACCCGGACCGGCGACGTCACCGTCGATGGCTGGCGGATCGGCAGCGCGGCCCTGGTCGAGTGCATCGACTGGGCCGTCAAGGCTTCGGACTACCACAACCGCCGCCCGGCCGAGGGCCCCGTCCGCTACGGCAAGGGGATGGCCTGCGGCACCCACGTCTCCGGGAACATCGTCTCTTACAAGCACTGGGACGGCTCCGGGGCGATCATCAAGCTCGACCGCGACGGCAAGGCCCACCTCTTCACCTCGGAACCGGACATCGGGCAGGGTTCGTACACCGCCCTCGTTCAGATTGCGGCCGAGGCCATCGGGGTCAACTGCGCCGACGTGGCCGTCCACGAGAACGACACCGACATCACTCCTTTCGGCGTCGGGGCGACCGGCAGCCACATCACCACCGTCGGCGGCAACGCCGTCAAGAACGCGGGCCAGAACGCCCGCCGCGAGCTCCTCGCCTGGGCCGGTCGGATGGTCAACCTGACCCCCGACAACCTGGATCTCCGGGCCGGTCAGTTCTACCTCAAAGCGCAGCCAGATAAGCCCGTCCTGACCGTGGCCGAAGTGGCCTCGGATTACTACGTCAAGAACTACATCCCGCTCTATGTCACCGGCACCTACCGGACCCCCGGTTACACCGACAAGGCGACCAAGTACGGCAGCCCCTCGCCGGCCTACTCCTTCGCCGGCCACGTGGCTGAAGTGGCGGTCGACATGGAGACCGGGCGGGTCAGGGTCCTCAACTACTGGGCCGCGCACGACGTCGGCAAGGCCATCAACAAGATGGCCCTGGAGGGTCAGATCGAGGGCGGGGTGGCCCAGGGCATCGGCTTCGCTCTGACCGAGGAGATGCACATCGAGGGCGGCAAGGTCCAAAACGGTGACTTCCTCGACTACAAGTGCCCGGTGGCCGGCGACATGCCGAACATCTATTCGCATTTCGTTGAGCCCATCGACCCGCTGGGGCCGTTCGGTGCCAAGGGGATCGGGGAACTCGCCTTCGTGCCGGTGGCGGCCGCCATCGCCAATGCCGTGGCCGACGCCACCGGCGTGCGCTTCACGAGGCTACCGATCACTCCCTTCCGTGTGGTCGAAGGGATCAAGAACCAGAGACTCTGAACCGACCGCGGCCCACCCGGCCGACAAGGTTGTAGCCGAAAGGGGCGGACCTACCATTGCCTGAAGAAGCCAGCCGGCCCGGCGAACCAGTGACCGCGAAGATCCTCGCCATTGCCTGGAGCCCGAGGGCCAAGGGAAGCACCGAAGTCGTGCTGGACGAGGCCATCGCCGGGGCGCTCGAAGTCCCCGGGGTGACCGTCGACCGGCTCAGCATGGCCAAGAAGAAGGTCGGCTCATGCGTCGAGTGCTATCGCTGCCGTGAGCTCGGCACCTGCTATCAGCAGGACGATTTCCAGGACATCGTCGAACGCTGGTTGTCCGCCGACGGCCTGATCTACGCCTTCCCGGTGATGCACTTCGGGATCCCCGGATCGGCCAAGATCGTCCTCGACAAGTTGGCCCACATCATGTTCGCCAAGTTCAACCGGAAGCTGCCTCGCTTCAACAAGCCGGCGGCCGTCCTGGCCCAGGGTTCCAGCCGCTACGGCGGTCAGGAAGTGACCATTCAGAACGTCCACGGCGGCCTTCTGATGATGAACTGCATGCCCATCTCCGGCGACACCCCGGGCAGCTACATCGGCGGCCCTGGCTTCGCTCCGACCTGGGACAAGGGCAGCATCAAGCAGGATGAGCTGAGCCTGACGACGGCCCACAACCTTGGCCACCGACTGGCCGAAGCGACACTGGTGGTCAAGAGCGGCCTTTTGGCCATGGAGTCCAAACTGCCCGAAGGTTACTACTTCACCTGGCGCCAGACCGGCCTGTAAAGCTCCATTGACCGGGCCCGACGACAGGCCGGGAGGGATGCCCGTGACGCGCGTATGCGTGATGGGGGCCGGTAGCGATGCCATGGCGACCGCCGCCCACTTGGCCAACGAAGGACGGCGGGTGACCCTGCTGGCCCGACCCGGTGACCTCTCCCCGGACCTGATCCGGTCAAAGACGCTGACGGTGACCGGGGAGATCACGGCGAGGGTGGCTTTGGAAGACGTCACCGTGAACCCGGCGGAGGCCCTGCCCGGGAGAGAGATCCTCATCCTGGCGGCTCCGGCGGCGACTCACGAGGCCTATGCCAGACTGATGGAGCCGCTGGTCGAGGACGGTCAACTGATTCTCGTCAACACCGGCTCGACCGGGGCCGCCCTGCACCTCTTCAAACTGCTGGAAATCACCAGTTGCTCGGTTCCGATAAGCATCGGGGAGACCGGATCCCGCTGCTATGTGGCCAGGCAGGACGGCCCGGCTGAAGTTCACCTGCAGCTCATGCCCCAGGCCGCCACTTTCGCCGCCATGCCGGCGGCCGAGACGCCAAGAGCCCTCGAACTGGCCCGCCGGGTCTATCCCGGCTCGGTCCGGGCCGAGAGCGCCCTGGAGACCTCGCTCTCCAACCTCAGGGCCATCGCCAGCCCGCCCGGGCTGCTCCTCAACGCCGGGTGGATCGAGCGGACGGGGGGGCCAGATTCCCTCTTCCCGGAGGGGACAACCCCGGCCGTCACCGATGTCATCCTGGCCGCCGACGAGGAACGGATGCAACTCCTTAGGACCCTTGGCCTGGGTGCGGTGGGGTTCCTCGATCAGGTCATGACCACGAGCCAGGGCGGCGGCAGCGATGGCCAGGAGCGATCTTCCTTCTACGAAGCCTTCAGAGAGTCCGAACCCCTCTGGTCGATCGCCGATCGCCGGGGTTCGGGAGACGACAGCCTGACCGAGGACATCGGCTACGGCCTTGTCCCGATGTCCGAAGTCGGACGCCTCCTGGGCGTCCACACCCCGGTCATCGATTCCCTGATCACCCTCGGCAGCATCGTCGCCGGCAAGCACTACCGCACGGCCGGCTTGACCGCCGAAAAGATGGGCTTGCCTCGTAACGTGTGGCAACTCGGCCCCTACGTGAAATCCGGTCGCCGCCGGTCTCCAGTCTGAACCGGCGGTGGCCATGCCCCGAGCATTCAAGGCTTTGGCCCGGCCGTCCGGGCGAAGGGGGTGAGACCGCGGGGCGAGTGTCTTGACGCGCTGGCGTGGTCCGTTCCTGAAAGCTTGAGTTCGCGTCCCGGCCCCAGTGCTTCCAAATATCTCAGGGGGTGAACCGATGTTCGGATCCAAGCTCGTTCGCCGCTCCAAGATGCTCCTCGTGGTCATGGCCATCGCCCTGATCGTGACCTCGCTCGCCGGATGCTCGGGGAAGAAGCAGCCGACCGACGAAGCCATCAAGATCGGGATGATCGCTCCGATGACCGGTCCCCAGCAGTTTGAAGGGCAGACCGAAGTCAACGCCGTCAAGATGGCCGTTGACGAGGTCAACAAGGCCGGCGGGATCCTCGGGGGCCGGATGATCACCCTCATCTCCGAAGACGACATGGCCAAGCCGGCCGACGGCGTCAGCGCGATCGAGAAGCTGATCACCAAGGACAAGGTCGTCGCCATCCAGGGCGCCCAGTGGAGCTCGGTGTCCAAGGCGATCATGCCCGTCCTCGAGAAGTACGGCGTCCCGGCGGTCACCGCCATCTCCACCGCCCCTGACATCACCGAAGGCACCCTTCCCGGCAAGGACTGGATTTTCCGGGTCATCCCCCACGACGGGTTGGTGGCCGGTTCCTTCGCCAACTTCCTGAAGAATACGCTCAAGGCCAGCAAGGTCGACGTCCTGGCGGTCAACGACGATTGGGGACGTCAGAGCACCGCGGCGATCAAGACCGAGTTCGAGAAGCTCGGCGGGACCCTCCCGGTCATCGAGTATTACACTGGCGGCGAGACCAACTTCCTCCCCCAGTTGACCAAGATCAAGAATGACAAGCCCGATGCCCTCTTCCTGGTGGCCCAGAGCCAGGACGGTTCGATGATCGTCAAGCAGCTCAAGGAACTCGGCTGGAAGGTCCCCGTGGCCGGCCTCGGCGCCTTCGCTTCGGACACCTTCATCAGCCTCGCCAAGGACGCCGCTGAAGGCGTCTACTCCCTGGCCCAGTACGCCGACGGTGTCGACACGGCCGGCAACAAGGCCTTCGTCGATGCCTGGAAGGCTCGCTATCCGAAGTCGCTCCTGCCCGACAAGTACGCTTGGGGTCCCTACACCGCGACCAAGGTCATCATCAAGGCCATCGAGAAGGCCGGGTCGACCGATCCCAAGAAGATCCAGGAAGCCCTGAAGACCGTCACCTACGACGGCATCACCGGACAGATCGCCTTTGACCAGAAGCACCAGGCTCATCCGGACGTCTACATCACCCAGGTCAAGAACGGCAAGGCCGTGGTCGTCAACGCGGTTCCCACGAAGTAGCGTTCCAAACCGGGAGGGGGGTGCCTCCCGCGCGGGGGCACCCTCCTTCCAGGTCGGGGAGTGATCGTCCATGGGTCAGCTAGCTCAACAGCTCCTTAACGGCGTGGTCATCGGGGGGATTTACGCCCTCAGCGCCTTGGGCCTGACCATGATCTACGGGATGATGAACATTGTCAACGTCGCTCATGGCGAGCTCTACATGCTCGGCGCCCTCTTCGCCTACTACCTCACCAGCACGCTTGGACTACCCTACCTCCCCGCGGTCCTGGTCGCGCTCATCCTCGTGGGGGTGATCGGCGGGGCCATCGAGCGGAGCAGCCTCCGGCGGATCAGGGGCCAGACGATGGTCGTCACCACCCTGGTCACCCTGGGGTGGTCACTGATCTTGCAGAACGTGTCATTGATCATCACCGGCGGGGTTCCCCGGTACATCGCCTCGCCGTTCAGCGAAACCCCCCTGGCTTTCGCCGGGATGCAAATCGCCCAGGCCAGGCTGTTCGCCGCCCTGGCCGCCGGGGTGGTCATCATCGCCACCCACCTGTTCCTGCAGAAAACCGTCCTGGGCAACGCCATGCGGGCCTCCTTCCAGGACAAGGACGCGGCTTCACTGGTCGGGATCAACGTCAGCCTGATCTACATGCTGACCTTCGCCCTCGGGGCGGCTTTGGCCGCGCTCAGCGGCGGGCTCCTCGGGACCATCTCCTACGTCGACCCGTCGATGGGGGCCAAGGGCTTGATGAAGTCCTTCGTCGTCGTCACCATCGGTGGGATGGGCAGCTTCATCGGGGCCATCTTCGGCGGGCTGATCCTGGGCATCGTCGAGGTGCTTGCGGCGGCCTACATCTCCTCCGCCTACAAGGACGTCATCGGCTTCGTCATGGTCGTCGTCGTCCTCCTGTTCCTGCCGTCCGGACTCTTCGGCAAGAGGGAGAGGTACGCATGAAGAAGCCAACCGCCAACTACCTCCTGGCCCTGGCCGGACTGGCCGCGGTCATCCTCGCCCCGAAGATCCTCGACAGCTATACCACTCACATCCTGATGCTGTCGATGCTCAATATCGCCCTCGGGTTGAGTCTCAACTTCACCCTGGGCTACGTCGGCCAGCCGAACTTCGGTCAGGCCGCCCTCTTCGGCGTTGGGGCCTATGCGTCGGCCATCCTGGTGTCCAAGTTCGGGGTTCCCTTCTACGTGTCGATCACAGCGGCGGCCCTGATCACCTTGATCGCCGGGTACGTCTTGGGATACATCTCCTTGCAGCTTCGCGGGGCCTATTTCTGCATGGTCACGATCGCCATCGGCCAGGCCCTGATGCTCATCTCCCAGAACCTCCTGAACCTGACCGGCGGCCCGATGGGTCTGGCCGGGATCGGCCGGCCGGTGCTCTTCGGCGCCGGTTCGGGGGGCTACAGTCTGTGGGTGATCACCGCTGTCGCCCTGGCCCTGATGCTCCTCCTGACCCGGGTGCTCGAGAAGTCGGTCATGGGTCGGGCCTGGGTGGCCATCCGGGAGAGTGAGACCCTGGCCCGCTCGACCGGCATCAACACCTTTAATTTCGCCCTCGTCGCCTACGTGGCCGGGGCCCTCTTCGCCGGCGTCGGCGGCTCCCTCTACGCCCACTATGTCGGCTTCGTCGACCCGAGCATCTTTGCCTTCGCCTGGTCCTCGATGACCGTCGTGGCGGTCGTCATCGGCGGCCGCGGCACCCTCTGGGGGCCGGTCATTGGTGGCGTCCTCGTCACCCTGCTCCCCGAATACTTGCGCGTCGCCGCCATGTGGCGGCTCCCCATGTTCGGCCTGGTCTTGATCCTGATCATCATCTTCATGCCCGACGGGCTGGTCTCTCTGGGCCGTCTGGCCAAGCGGGTGAGGATCGGGCGCAGGCCACCAGTGGCCCTGTCGGCCGGAGGGGGTCGTAAGTCTTGAGCCTCTTGGAGGTACAGAACTGCACGATGAGATTCGGGGGTCTGGTCGCGGTCAGAGAGGCCACCCTCGATGTCAAGGAAGGCGAAATCGTCGGCCTGGTCGGTCCCAACGGGGCCGGCAAGACGACCCTCTTCAACGTCATCTCCGGTTACCTCAAGCCGACCTCCGGGGACATCGTCTTCGACGGCCGAAAGGTGACGGCCCTGGCGGCTCACGAGCGCTCGCGGATCGGCATGGTCCGGACGTTCCAGCAGAACGAGCTGTACGGGAAGTGTTCGGCCATCGAGAACATCCTCATGGGCCACCACCTGGCCTGCGGCGGCTGGAACTGCAACAAGGCCCTGCTGACCAGCGCCTTTGGGACCGCCGGCCGGAGGGCGCTCGAGCGGGAAGCCCACGAGCGGGCGGAGGAGATGCTCTCCTTCGTCGGCCTGAGCCACCGGGCCACGGTCGAGGCCAGGAGCATGCCCCACGGGGAACAGCGGATGCTCGGTATCGGCATCGCCCTCTCGGCTTCGCCGAGGCTGATCATGCTCGACGAGCCCGTCGGCGGGATGACCGCCACCGAGGCCAACAAGGTCATCGATCTGATCCATCAGGTCCGCTCGCGCGGGGTGAGCGTCCTCCTGATCGAACACAACATGAACGTGGTCATGGGGATCTCCGACCGGGTCTTCGTCCTCGATCACGGGGAGAAGATCGCCGCCGGTCTGCCCGCGGAAGTCCAAGCCAACCAGCGGGTCATTGAGGCCTATCTGGGGAAGTGGTGATCAGTCATGCTCGAACTGACCAACCTTGATGTTTTCTACGGCGGGATCCACGCCCTCCGGGGCGTCAACCTGAACGTCCAGGACGGGGAGTTCGTCGCCTTGATCGGCGCCAACGGCGCCGGCAAGACCACTCTCCTGCGGACTGTCTCGGGTCTGAAGCGGCCGTCCGGCGGCTCCCTCAAGTTCAACGGGCAGGAGCTCTCGGCGATGCCCCCCGAGCGGGTCGTGACCCTCGGCCTTTCCCACTGCCCGGAAGGCCGCCACGTCTGGAAGCACATGACCGTCCGCGAGAACCTGATGCTCGGAGCCTACGCCCGGCGAGGGTCGCGGGAGGTGGGGAAGGACCTTCAGCGGGTCTACACCATCTTCCCGAAGCTCAATGAGCGGCAGCGCCAGGCGGCCGGGACCCTGAGCGGCGGCGAACAGCAGATGCTGGCCGTCGGGCGGGCCCTGATGGGTGCCCCCAAGCTGCTCCTCCTGGATGAGCCGTCCCTGGGGCTGGCCCCGGTGGTCGTCCAGGAACTGGCCCGGGTCTTCAACCGGATCAACGGTGAAGGTACGACCATCCTCCTGGTTGAGCAGAACGCCAGCATGGCCTTGCGCCTGGCGGCCAGGACCTACGTCCTGGAGACCGGCGCAATAGTAAAAGAGGGGTCGAGCGAGAAACTGCTCGATGACCCCTCGATCAGAGACGCCTATCTCGGCGGCAAGAGTTTCAAGGCCGGGGCTCCGGCCTGATCGCCGGCCCCGCTCCACGGTCCGGTCCGGCCTGAGCCGATCCTCGGCTCAGGTCCGGGCCGGACTGGCGAATCTGAGGGCCTGGGCGATCTCGGCGGCCGACTTGGTGATCACTGGGACCAGGGCGCGGACCCGCTCCACGGACATCCGGGTGATCGGACCGGAGACGCTGATGGCGCAGAAGATCTTCCCGTCGGGGCCGATGATCGGCGCCCCCAGGCAGCGGGCCCCTGGCTCATATTCCTCGGTGTCGACGGCGTAACCCTGCTCCCGGCAACTGCGGATGTCGGCCAGCAGGGGGTCGACCGCGGTGATGGTGTTCGGCGTGTAGCGCTTCAGGCCCCCGGCCGCCATCTGCCTGATCTCTTCGTCCTTGACCCCCATGAGGATGGCCTTGCCGACGGCCGTGCCGTGGAGGGGCACCCCCCGGCCCACTTCGGAGAAGGTCCGCAGGAAGTGGGTCCCGGTGACCTGCTCGATGTAGGCGGCTTCGGCCCCGTCCTTGATCGCCAGGTTGGCCGTCTCGCCGGTCCGCTCCATTAGGGTCTGAAGGAACGGCCTGGTAACCTGACGAAGCATCGAGACGTAGGTGACCGAGTTGCCGATCTGGAAGACTCTAATCCCCAGGGAGTACCGCCCGTCGGTGTTCTGAGTGACGAACCCATGGGCGTCCATCGTGTGGAGGAGCCGGTGGGTGGTGGTCGGGTCAAGGTCCACCAACCGGGAGATAGCGACAAGGCCCATGGGGCTTTCCTCACGGGCCATGACCTCGAGGATGGCAAGGGCGCGGCTGACCGAGCGCACCCGCGGGCTATCTGATGCTTTCATTGATGGTTTCACCCCATGTCATTGTAGCCATTGGGAGCCGATTTGACAACAGTTCACAGCGGGAGGCCTGATCGATGGTACAGGTTGGCAAGGATGTCCTGAAGAAAGTGGCGTCCTCGTTGGCCGGCGAAGGGCTGGCCGGGGTCGTCGCCATGTCCCCGGAGAACGCGCCGTATGTGTCCGGGTTCGCGGTCCCTTCGCAGAAGATCATCCGCGGCCGTCTGGTCATGTGCGTGATCAGCGCCAACGGTGATTCCTGCCAAGTGGTCGCCGACATGGAGGAGAGCTACACCAAGGCCTACACGTCCCTGGCCAGGGTCCGAGCCTACAACGAGTTTACCGAGACGCCGATGAAGGCCCTGACCGACGTCCTCACCCAGATGGGTCTGGCCAGGCGGAAGGTGGCCATCGACGTCGACTACATCCCGGCCAACGCCTGGGAGGAGTTGCGCCGGCTGATGCCGGACACCCAGTTCGTCGACTCGGCTCCGTTCTTCACCAAGATGCACGCGATCAAGACCCCGGGGGAGATCGACAACCTGAGGACCCTCGCCCACGCCGTCGACGGCGCCCACAAGGCCGTGGCCGCTAAGGCCAAGCCGGGGATGACCGAGATGGACGTGGCGATGATCATCTACGAGCACCTCTTCAAGCACGGTGCGGATGATATCGCCCAGCTCTGCGTGGGCTCGGGTGAGCGCAGCCTACACGCCAACCCATACGCCACCGAGCGCCGTCTGACCGACGGGGACGTCATGCGGATCGACATCTACGCCAAGCGCAACTGCTACCTGTCCGATTGCGCCCGGACCTACGTCGTCGGCGAGCCGACCGCGGCCGAGAAGGACCTCTGGCAGAAGATGCTCGAGACCCGGCGGATGTGCCTGGAGATGGTCAAGCCGGGCGCCCATACGGCCGAGATCTACAAGGTCTTCCACGACAAGTTCACCGCTTGGGGCCTGAAGCCGATCAACTTCGTCGGCCACGGCCTGGGCCTGTCCCTCCACGAGGACCCCTACGTCGGCCGCTACGGCGACTGGGTTCTCCAGGAAGGGATGGTCCTGTGCATCGAGCCTTACGTGGTCTTCCCCGAGCGTAACGCCGGTTTCCAGGTCGAAGACGAGGTCCTCGTGACGGCCAACGGTTACGAGCTCCTGACCGGCTTCGACGGCGACCCCGTCCTGGCCGCGCTGCGCTAGACGAAGCCCGCCTTAGGGAACCACGAAGGAAGACTTCCGCCTTTTTCGAACATTTAACGGAGGTGCGTCCATTGAAGAAGGTCGAGACCGTAACCATCGTCGGTGGAGGCAACGGTGCCTTTATCGCCGCCGCCGACCTGGCCGTCAATAAGGGCCTTAAGGTCAACCTGTTCGAGGCTCCCGAGTTGGCCAAGAGCATCGAAGGCGTGATGCAGACCAAGACCATCACCCTGACCACCAAGCAGAACCCCGGCATCGGCGAAGGCGTGGCCAGGCTCAACAAGGTCACCAGCGATCCGGAAGCAGCGGTCAAGGGCGCCGACGTGGTCTTCGTCGTCATCCCGGCCTTCGGCCAGCGCCGGATGGCCGAGCTCCTCGGCGACTACCTGACCAAGGACCAGGTCGTCGTCCTCGAACCCGGCAACTTCGGCGGTTCCCTCGAGTTCGCCCAGGTCATGTTGGCCAAGGGCAAGACCGAGCTGCCCATCCTGGTCGAGTTCCAGTGCATGAGCTACACCGGTTGGAAGGACAGCCCGACCACCGTCTGGACCAGCGGCTTCAAGAAGGGCAACTGGGCGGCCGCCTTCCCGGCCAACCGCAACAAGGAAGCCATGGCCATCCTGCACCAGATCTACCCCGACCTGATCGAGGCCCAGAACGTCTTCGAGACCGGCATGTCCAACGTCAACACCGTCTTCCACGCCCCGATGATGCTCTGCAACGTCGGTTGGCTGGAGCACACGGGCGGCGACTTCATGCTCTACTGGGACGGCGATTCCAAGTCGGTCGGCCACATCGTCCAGGCCGTCGACGACGAGAGGATGTCCGTCGGCAGGGCCGCCGGGATGAACCTCGAACCCTGCCTGGACATCATCAACCGCTGGTACGGCTACATGGGCTGCAAGGGCAAGACCCTCTGGGAAGCGATGACCACCAACCCGGCCTACGCCCTCGACAAGTGCCCGTCCACGGTCAACCACCGCTTCTTCACCGAGGACATCCCCTACGGCATGATCCCCCTCCGCGACCTGGGCAAGCTGGCCGGCGTCCCGACCCCGAACACCGCGGCCGTCGCCACCCTCGTCTCGACCCTCCTCCAGCGCGATCTGGAGAAGG